>NZ_JAZLLZ010000036.1:0-2676 GCF_045598405.1 Sodaliphilus sp. | reverse complement strand
TGGACGGCAACGGAACTGTTGACATCAGCGATGCCAACCTTCTCATCAACATCGTTCTGGGCAAAGAATCGGCAAGCAAATACAACGGCCGTGCCGACGTGGATGGCAACGGCATCGTAGATGTGAGCGACATCAACGCCGGCCTAAACATCATCCTGGGCAAATAAAAGCCTCTCCCCCGACCCCTCTCCTTCAGAGAGGGGAGAACTGGGGTAGCTTTTTGAAAAAAATAATAACTTAACAAAATGCCTCAACTATCAGTCTCTTACTGATACTTCCATAATAAAAACGCCCCTCTCAGCAGGAGAGGGGTTGGGGGAGAGGCTTATAACCATTATGAAAAAAATACTGACATTTATTTCCATGATTGCCGTGGCGCTGTCGTCATGGGCACTCAATGTGGGCGACAAGTTCAACAGCTCTAATGGCGACTATACCTATTATGTTAAAAAGGCTGCCACATCTTCAGTCACCGGCGAGGTGTATGTTTACAGTTACAACAACACCGTTTCGGCAACCAGCAAAATCTCGTATAGTGTTTTGGGACCTGACGGTTATCTTTACTATGTTACTGGTGTAGGTGCTGGTGCCTACAAGGGCCGCTCCAATCTCACTACCATTCTCCTCGGCGGAATGGTGAGCTTTCTTGGCTATGAGGCTTTTGCCGGAACAAGCATCACTACGATTGAGTTGCCCTCGCTGGATTCGTTCCAGTATGGTTATCTCTTGGGGTGCGAGAAACTCGAGACTATCACATTGACGGCAGGCAACACTGGTTATTCGGTCTATGACGGTGCATTGTATAGCGATGACCGCACTTATCTCATCGTAATGCCTGCAGGCAAGAAAACGGCAAATTTTCCCCCTGAGCTCAAGTCGATTAGTGAATACGCATTCGCTTATTCGTCAATCGTGAATTTAGAGCTTCCTTATGGCGTTAGCCGAATCTTTGAAAATGCATTCAATAATGCCAAGTGCAAGACCATTACAATCCCGAGTACAGTTAAAAGTTTCCGTGTCGAAGGCCAGGTGCTAAAGCAGTGCAACAACCTCAACGAAATTTACCTCAACACATTTAGCATTCCTTTCCCCGATCCTGATGCTTTCATCTCTGCTTCACAGCGCAAGAGTGTCCGACTCTATGTCCGTCCGGAATTGAAGACTAAGTATGAGGAACAGTGGCCTGGCTTTAGTATCTACAATATTGGAAATGAACTCGCTTATGACATGAGCGAAGGCAACATTGATTATAACATCACAAGCACCGCGAGAGTCACTATCAACGGCGTTCAGTATGATGGCCGCGCATGTACCGTCAAAGGACGGCATGATATACACATCGGCGAGCGTCACATTCCCGCTTACCTTACTGCCAACAATGGTAAGAAGTATGCTGTTACAACAATCGGTGCAGAAACATTTAATTCGCATTGGACGGACGGTACCGTTGAACTCGAGAAAGTTACCGGTTGCGAGAATGTCGATACCGTTGAAAGTTCAGCCTTTAATGCCTGCAAGGACCTCAAGACGATATCTCTGCCCAATGTTTCATGCATTAATTCATTTGCATTTCGTAACTGCACAGCTCTCACCTCGTTTGCCTTCAATAAGAACATTAAAAATATAGAGGAGCATGCGTTTGAGAATTCGGGTCTTGCATCCGATGTTGTGCTGCCCTACGGATTTGAACATCTTGGAGCGTATGCATTTAAAGGCACAAAGGTTACAACAATCTTTGTCCCCAGGATTAAAACCATTAGCACATGGGCATTCGAGGGGATGACCAGCCTCAGCTCATTATACTTCAACAATGCTAATCCTAATATGGTTAGGCTACTCAACCTGACGGGCGTTCCCTCTACCTGTACGCTGTATGTTCCGTCCGAATCCCTAGACGAGTGGAGAGAAACCAGCGAATTTGACAGCCGCTTCAAGGCGATTAAAAGCGGAGCCTGCGACTTCACTTACGGTTCATCACTCAGCAATGTTAAGTCAAGTGCCTATCGCATCACTGTTTTGAGCAACACCCCCTTCACCGAGGATGGCGTGGAATATGCTGGCACTGCCATGTATGTCAACTATTCCAACATGGGCAACATGGCGGCATTCATGGGAAGCCCCAGCGAGCTCAACCAGTTCTATGGCATCAACAAGCGTTACAAGATGATCAAGATAGGCGGGCACTGCTTTGAGGGTGCAATCAAGATGGTTGACCCGGGGCTTGCCAAGATGACAAACCTTGAGGAAATAGGCGCTTATGCTTTCAACGGACTGTCGGCGATGAGCGAAATCAAGATTCCCGCAACGGTGAAGGCGATTGGCGACAATGCGTTTGCTGGTTGCACCAACCTCACTACAATCATTGCCGAGCCCACAACGCCTCCCGTAGTTCAGTATCACACCTTCGACAACCTTTACAGCCAAGCCACTCTCAAGGTGCATGAAAGCAGCCTCGCACAGTACAAGGGTGCAAGCTTCTGGAAAAATTTCTTCAAGATAGAGAGCATTGAGGGCGACAGCGGCGTCAAGGGTGACGTGGACGGCAACGGAACTGTTGACATCAGCGATGCCAACCTTCTCATCAACATCGTTCTGGGCAAAGAATCGGCAAGCAAATACAACGGCCGTGCCGACGTGGATGGCAACGGCATCGTAGATGTGAGCGACATCAACGCC
>NZ_JAZLLZ010000035.1:0-5017 GCF_045598405.1 Sodaliphilus sp. | reverse complement strand
AAACAGAATCCGCTTGATGCACTTGTGGAAGTCGCAAGGTATAAGATAGAGAAATAATCAACAGTTTTATTAAAACAGCACCTTAGCTCGCAACTTTTGAGTTGCGAGCTAAGGGCGTGTACCCCTACCTGAGTAGTTACTTAACTCGCCAGCTTTAGTTGCATGATTCATATTGAATGGAACAAACATGAGATTCCTTACTGGCAAATCAGTCAGACTGCCCTTTACACAAAATTCCGCTATGGCAATAGTAGACATCTTCATGGTAATTCCATTTTCCATGAAGTATCGATAATAGTCTAATGCTGACTGATGATACGGATCGTCTGCATTGAGAAGTCTAATAAAAAAACTTGTATCTAATAGTACACTTTCAGACATAGGCATCCGTCCCTCTAACTTTTTGAATCCAAGTATCAACATCCAATCCTTTAAATTTTGGTGTTGCCTTTTTAATTAAATCCTCTAAATACTGATTATTGAACTTTCTATCATAATCAATCATTTCAACCAGTTTAAGTGAAGATATGTCCATTTCTCCTGTTATTACATTTTGTCTGCCAATGGCTCTTACTCCAAACTCTTTATAAAGAGGATTACCTTCCAATTCTTCCAGATACTCTTTATCAACATCTATACGTAGGAGACCATGTTCCTTTGTGTCTAAATGTATATTGGCTTTATTCTTCCCACCAGCATCTGTTAATTTACCATAGAAATAGAACTCAGCTTCAGCCCATATTTGTTCAGCACGAATAAAATTCGTTTCTGGCGTGAAAGTCAACTCCTTCGTTTCGTTCAACGATGTTGAGAAAGTAACTGAATAGCCATTTTGGCGAGATCGTGTTTGAATATGTTCAAACGCTTTCGCCGTCTCAGTAGTTAAACCATCCAAATTACCACTGGCTACTACCATTGCTAAAACAGCACCGAACTCTGTTACCTTCTGTAGGCTTGTTCTAAAAACATGTCTTACAGAACCTGCTTGCATCTCGTATGATATTACTGGACGGTTACGTTTCTCATTAGGGTACAACAAATTCTCCACGTCATCAAGCATATCTCGAAGAGAACTGATGTCGTAGTTTCTTGGACCAAGAGGTTCGTTACCTACTTGACCAACTACATGAATTGTTATTTCGCCTAATTTGTCCATGATAAAATTATGCTTTGCAAAGTTAAGTATATTACTTGGATATGACAAGAAAAATATTATGTATTTTCATTTACATCATTCGATTCTTTATTTTTAACATAATACGTTGTATTAATAAAAATTAGTGAATAGGCTGTCACTCTACCAAACAAAAACAATCTATAAGTCTTTAAGTTATATAAGTTTTATTTTAGGTTGAAAAAAACAAGTTAATAGCGATTGTATTAATTAGGCTACAAATTAATGACGGCTATAGTCTTACTACCATGTCATTAATCGAGAAGATGCAGACAAGCCTTGCCTGCCTTACCTGCCCGCTGTCTTTCAGTCGGAATCGCTGTGTTCCTGCATAGAAATTCTGCTTTAGCGGAATTGCGTTGTGCCATGTTTGGATTTCTCCTTTGGAAGTCCAGAGCTGCAGGTCTACGGGCTCGCCCGCCTGCAACATTTTTCGCATAGTGCTAATGTGGATAGATTGTGCCATATCAGTCAAATGATTTAGAGAATTGTTGTGAGAACGCACCGAGCGAAGGTTTACCGAGCGCAAGGTACGGACGATTGAAAACGTACTGCCAAGTGAACTTGACCGTGTTAAGTTCAGTGTCGCTGTCGCATATCTCGCAAGTGAAGTCGGTGATGAGGATTTCCTCGGGATTACCGAGGTCATCATCCTCAATCTCCGAGTAGTCCTTTACATGGCGAACATTGTATGAGGTGAACATCTGTTCAAGCCATCGGCTCTGCTCATCGGTGAGCGGTGCCGACTGGACCTCATACTCCTTGGTGTGTTCACGGTTGTAGAACTTGCTCCTGCCGTTGATGACGGCAACGGAGCGCTTGGTCGTAACCTTGTCTGTCGTTTCGCAGTCAAGGAGCGCCATCTCCATGCAGCCGAAGGCATTGGCGAAAAGGAACATCGCCTTTGGCTGATGATCCTGGACGAAGTACATAAAACTTCGTTCGCCAACCTCCACAGCGAAAGAAAGCAGGCGAATGCCATTGCCAAATCGCAGAGAAGCCTTATTGCGAATCTCTGCATATCGGATAGCGATAGCGCAAACCCCTCGATGCTCTACAGAGAGGGGTGTATTGTCAATGTAGGACGAGCGGGTCACGCCGTCCTTTGTATAGGTGACAAGGAATCTCCATCGGAAGGTGGCAGGCGCGTCAGTATAAAGATATAGATAGTCAACGGCAAGTTCGTGCCTTGGCAGGATCTTTGCGGTGCGAGTGGTAAGGAAGTGGTTATCCACGAACTTGTCAGCGTAGACGGACGGAATGAAAGTGCAGTATATCACTGCAAATTCAGTTTTGATTCTTTGCGTTCCGGGCGTGGAAGCCTCGACAGCCACCTGCGTATAGACATTGTGCCATTTCTCGCAGTGTGTCTCGATGAGCGACCGCAGGTCGCGCACAGTGGCACGTCCTCCGTATGGGTAGAATGTCTCGCTGAACACCTTGTCACCGTCAATGACCAGAGCCACATCGACGCATTGCTCGTCGGTGGAAAATGTTATGTCAGGCACATGTGCCGAGAAATAACATGGAGCGATATAAGTAGAAACAGAAAGAGCCATAACTTTGGTTTTGTTGCAAAGTTATGGTCACTCGCCGAAATGTGAAAAGACACAACCGAACACAGCAAAAGGCAGATTTCTCTGCCTTTTGTAATGGAAGTAATTTGTCTTAATCAAACAGCTGTTCAACTTGCTTGTCTGAAAGATTCTCTAAATTCATAGCTTTATGGGATTGTGTAGAACTGATTATTTTCGATAATTGAGATTTGCAATGTGTAGTGGAACTTTACCGACTCCATGCGTCTGAAGTTCTCGCCGTCCCGCCAGCAGAAGTAAAGAGCCTTACGCATGGCGTCAAAATCATCATTGGCTTCTATAGTCCAAGAGCCTTTGTCGGTAAAAACTTTATACTTGTCCATTGCTTTGAGATTTATTGCGATTAAACATGTTCCAGCCCCGAAGGGCAAGGAGGCTTTACGCCTCCTCTGCCGCATGGGCTTTGAGCATCTGATAGACTTCATCGGGGAGATAGGCATTATGGCGGGCCTTGAGCAGGCGGCAGTATTTCATTGCCGATGTGGCTGTCTTGCATCCGCAGCCCACATTGTTCTCGGGTGCTACGTGGCGGAAGTAGATGTAGAAGCGTCCGAATGACTGCTTGCAGGCGATGACCTTGCGAGGCTCCTTCTTGGGCTGCTCCTCGACTTGTTCGGGAGTCTGCTCGGTGATGTCCTGGGCTTGAACTGCCTGTTCTTCGATCTGTGGCTCTGCCGCCATGCGAGACTTGCGGCTCTTTGAAGTGTTCTTAACTGATGTTTGAACTGCGGGGGTGTTAGCTGAATTTGTCATAGCTGATAAAATTTTAATTGTTAATACCTTGCGCTTTCGCGCTTTCTTGATTTTTACGAACGAGACCAACAGCGTGCAACGTGAACGTCCGTGCAAGGATTTTGATAAAAAGTGTAGAGAAAAGAGATAAGAGATGAGAGGGCCTGCACTCTTGGCTCTAAGCGCAGCGTCTCTTATCTCTAAACTGCCCCCGGCAGTGTCAGTTTTTAACGAAACGTGCTTGTCCTTGCTCAGTGAACGACGATGTAACTTTGTGAAGGAAAAATAGATGCGCAGAAAGCATTGCAAGGTAAACGATATAAAATTAGGCTATGAACAAACAGCGATCACCCCGTTCAATAATATCAGCAGGACATGTAAAAGAGCATCTCGCAGGCAGAGAGAAGAACAAAGGCGTGTCCCGGGACATTACCGAACTGCACCGCAAGGTTGCAGACATGAAGGAAACGCATTCAGTCACCGCCGTAGTCATTCGGTAACGATTAGAGTCCTTCCGCCGTGCCCCGTGACAGTAAGCGGAGGACTTGGCCATGAACGGAACAATGCAATTGCTAACTGCGTGCCCACCAACAATCCCTCCCCTCAATGAAGTCCAGAGCCAAAGCATAATGGCAAGGAGCACCGTTGTCGGTTGCTCCATCGGGGTAAGGAATATGTCTGCAATAAATCTGCAATGAACCAAAGAATGTATTCCGTCAAAGGGTATAACATAGCCGGTGGTGATTGCCTTGCGAAAGCGTATCAGCCGGAGGGACGCTGAACCGCACGGTGTCTCTTTCCGCTACCCGCATCTCAGTCACTGCAAACGATGCTCAATCCGTTATGATCTACGAGACAGGCGAGAGTGAATTGTCGGTGCACACTATCAAGGAGTGAATTAGAAAATGGAGAAATCAGCGATGGCAGCGATGATAAACCGCACTGCAGGTGCAATAAACTGCTTGCTCTGCAAGCATTCAACTGCTCACCCATAGCGAGCACTCAACCACCGCCACAGGCGGTATTGAAAGAGCCTGGCACCAAAAGCAATAATGGAATTCCGCACCGAAATTTATGGTATTCGACTAAAAATAAAGCAAGAACATTGTCAATCACAGGAAAATCACTATCTTTGCAGTCCTTAAATTCCGCAACAATATGTGTCTAATAATATCATTGTTTGCACAGACATCAACAATGTAGACCATATTGAGCAGATATTGTGCGTTGCCGCAGCGATTGCGTCAGCGCACTTTTATAATAAAACCAACCAAGGCTCCCGAGGGAACCTTGAAGGGATTATCTTGGTAAACTCGCGTTAGAACGAGTAAACATTCATCATATAAACATCGCCGCCAAACTGGGCTTGTGCTTGCTGTGCTGCGTCAGATGCGCTGCGGGCTTCAACTTCAAAAGTTTCTGTCTCATTGTCGAAATCGGTAATTTCCACTGTGAAGAACTTGAGTCCGCTGCGGCGGATATTCTGATTGTTTGCTACAGTCTGAGAAGTGAAAGC
>NZ_JAZLLZ010000034.1:0-11252 GCF_045598405.1 Sodaliphilus sp. | reverse complement strand
TGGACGGCAACGGAACTGTTGACATCAGCGATGCCAACCTTCTCATCAACATCGTTCTGGGCAAAGAATCGGCAAGCAAATACAACGGCCGTGCCGACGTGGATGGCAACGGCATCGTAGATGTGAGCGACATCAACGCCGACCTCAACATCATCCTGGGCAAATAAAAGCTTAAAGGTTTAATCGTTTTAAAAAAACTATGTGGTTTAGCCATTTTAGAGACTATTAAAGCATTATGAAAACAACATACAAGATCGCCATAGCAACTGTGCTTGCCTTGGCAGGGCTTAACGCCCAGGCAACAGCCTACTTTTGTGGAAAAACTCTGCCCAACGATGGGCTCATTCACTATCTCAGTGACCCGCACATCATAAGTGGTAGTGTAATATATAATTCTGCAACCAATACAATCATATTAAACAGTGCCGTGATTTCCTATGATGGATTTTCAATCATCGACGGAGCCAATGTGGGACTGAACGGCAGTTCTACATTGATCAACAACAAGGAATACTGCATCTCGACTAACAGAAGCAGTAACGACATCATTATTGATGGCGGCGGAGGCGGTCTTGTGCTTGAAAATACTCTCACCATGACCTGCAAGAATGGTATAAATCTGGACGACGGGGGATCGGTTAAGATAAGGAATTTGTATCTAATTATGAATGCCACCAATTATGGTTTTAATGTTTACTATTCAACAACAAACGATCCTGTGTGTGTAGAATTTACTTACTGCGCAGGAAATATACAGGCGACGAATGGCGTGTTCAACAAGATAGGGTCGGTGATAACCAACAAGACATATATGCTTGGCAGTAATGGCCAACTGCTTCGTTGGGATAATGGCGCTTATTACCAAGGCACAAAACCCTGTACAACACTTCTCCTGCAAACCGACCAGCAAGTAAACAAATCGTTAGAGATACCATTTGCCGACCCCCAGGTGAAGATGCTGTGCCAGAAAAACTTTGGCACCCTATCACACAATTTCACTCTGGAAGAGGCCGAGAAGGTGAAATCGCTGGGTAGTGTTTTCAAAGGCAATGGCGAGATTACATCATTTGACGAGTTAAGGTATTTCACTAGTCTTCACAAGATTGACGACTATGCATTCACTGCATGCACCAACCTCACCCACGTGGGCTTTACCAGCAACATCACCGAGGTGGGCAACTCGGCGTTCCGTGGTTCGGGACTCTCGGGAGCCATCTGGAGCCAGTCGATAAAAACCATAGGAGCCACAGCATTTAGCCAAACCAAGATTACCGCATTTTACGACAAATACAGGTGGGATCCCAATCCGCGACCCACATTGCTCAATAGCATAGGCAATGGTGCATTCTCTAATTGTACCCTCCTGAAAACAGTTGAATTGTCCGACTCGCTCCGCACCATCGGCCAGTCGGCATTCCAGGGTTCGGCCATCAATTCTATCTCACTCTCTGGTCCCACAACCATAGGATGGCGTGCCTTTGCATTCACCAACGTTCGCTCTGCCGAACTGGGCACCCCCGGCTCTTATATCAACCTGGGAGCAAATGCGTTTGAGGGCTGCACATCGCTGGAGTACGCCTATATCTGCTGCGACGAGGACAACCAATTTTATGCCCAAGGACCGTTCGTTGACGAGAATAGCGATGCGCGCATCTACTTTGACGGACGCATTTACCCATACATACTCAACACCGTGACCAAGTCGTGGAGCCAGGCACATCGCGACAAGTGCCTGCCATTCGTTACATTCAACGGGAGGGGGTATGCGACGGCTTATTTTGACGTTGACCTCGACCTGGGCGAGTGGGCCAAGGCTTACGCCGTGAGCAACTACGACGAGAACAAGCAGACCTTGCTCACCTCCGAGCTGGGCAGCATATTGCCAGCCAACACTCCTGCAATTATCCAACGTGTGAGATACACAACCGACCCCTTTGTAGGTAAACGAAGCCAGTTCTACAAGGCAACGGCAACATTAGCTCCCTATAAGGGCAACAATCTGCTCGTGGGTACCAGCAACATCATCAATGTGGAGCCGTGCAGCAACACCAGCAGCTACTACCTGTGGAGTCCCGACGACAACCGTTTCAACCGCAGCAGCGACAATAAGAGCGACAACGTGGTGGATGGCGGTGCGGCCTACGTGAAGTTGCCGGGCCTGAAAACCTTTACTAGCTTTTCTATAGGCGGTGCCGACCCGAGTGCAAAGACCAAGGGTGACGTGGACGGCAACGGAGAGGTTGACATCACCGATGCCAACATACTCATTAACATTATCTTGGGCAAAGACGATGTCAACAAATATGGCGGCCGTGCCGACGTGGACGGCAACGGCGATGTTGACGTGAGCGATTCTAACGCATTAATAAACATCATTTTGGGCAAGTGAAAAGAAATTGTCCCGATTGAGTTAATACTGGGTGTGTCATAATGTGCTCTGGCATTGTGACACGCCCTTTGTGGGTTCCCACAACTGAAACGATATACAAATGAGCATTGATTATTTCATATATATAATACTTTATATTACGGTCATGGTACTCATCTTTGCCATGAGTTTTGTGATGCTTCATCCAAGAACCCGCGTGATATTCAAGATTCCAGTGCCTCACATTCACGACACGATAGGAAAATTGATGATACCGTGGGGCATTACATACCTTATATTCTTGCCTGACATGTACTTATATGTCAACAAGGTTCCATGGCGAGATTATGCCTATGTTGTGGTGAGCCTAGTGACGTTACTGATGTGCTTGTCGATAAGCCCCTGGTCATACATGGCTTGCCTTCAGCAAAAGGTGAGACACAGCATTTTCCAGCCGGCAATACTTCTTATTCCATCGGTCATCACGATATGGTATGCCATAAATCCAGATGAGAGGTTGGTGCAAGCGTTCTTTGTTGTGTTGCTAGTCGAGGTAGCAGTCATTGTGTGTTACTACGTCAAGCTCTACCGTGCCTTTGTGCGCGATATAAAGAAGAATTACAGCAGCTTTAGTATCAGTATGATACGTGGTTTGTGGGCGCAATGGATTGCGTCTCTGTTTTCTGTGATTGTGTTCTTGGTTAATATGTCGCAGGACACGGCATTGTGGGGATTATTGAATATCATGGCAAATGTCTTTACTATCGTTGTCGTCATCTACACGTCGGAGCATCTCATGCCCTTGCCCGAGGAGACCGAAGTCGTGGAGGATGATGACATGCTCGAAGAAGACCACGTCATCGACATGGCAAAGGCCCTTCAAGATAATTGTGAGGCCAGTTTGCTGTTCTGCAACCCCGACCTTTCGCTCCAAGACCTCTCGGTGGCTGTTGGAACCAACCGCACTTATTTGAGCAAATGGTTTGCCGACAACGACACCACCTTCTATCATTACATCAACCGATTGAGGATAGACCATGCGGCACATCTGCTGCTCACCACCGATTACTCCATAAAGAAGATTCAGACCGATGCCGGCTTTGCAAGCAAGACAACTTTCAGAAAATACTTCCTTGACAGTTTCGGTTGTTCCCCATCGGACTACCGCAGGGGAAGGCCAGACGCAGTGCCAGAATCGTAAAAACAGGGTCGTTTAATTCAATAATTCATGAAATTGTTTTAAACGACCCTGTTTTTTTGCGTATTTTGAGATAAGTGTATAGTTTTGTGCCCAAGATAATTTTTCAAAAACATAAAAATGAGAAGAAGAGATTTCTTAAAGGTATCGCTGAGTGCCGGTGTTGCAGCAGCATTACCAATAAATGTATTTGGCCAAACAAGTGACAATGATGCCACCAACCAAGGTGACAAGCCTAACATTTCAGGTTCGGCCGACATCCTGATACTGGGTAATATCATAACGGTAGATGAAAACAAACTCTTTGCCGATGCAATGACCATCAAGAACGGTTATGTGCAGTATGTGGGCAATGAGTCAACTGCACGCAAATTGTGCGATAGCCACACAGTGGAGAGAAAGTACCCCAAGGGGCATACCATCTACCCCGGATTCATGGAGGCGCACTGTCATGGCATGTCGGTGGGCTTGCTAGAGAGTACCATCAAGCTGTTTGACTGTAATTCCTTTGATGAATATCAGAAAACCATCAAAGACTATATAGCAAAGCATCCCGGCCAGGAGACATACAGAATCTCGGGTTGGCGCAACATAGGAGGCCAAATACCTACCGCCAAGTTGCTCGACGAAGTAACACCCGAGGGGGCTTACATTCTAGGTAACTCTATGGATGGACACTGTTACTGGGTGAACAGCAATTGCCTGAAGTTGATAGAAGAGTCTGACCCTCACTTCTTTGACAAATATTCTGCTGTGGAAGTGCCAAGAGACAGCAATGGCCGCCCCACGGGCTATTTCTCAGAAGGAGCTAACAACGAACTCCAGAAGATGATACCTATAAGCATGGATACTGCTAAGAAGTCCATACTTGCTTGGCAACAGTTTGCCTTCAAGCACGGTCTAGTAGCAGCCACAGAGGCCGCCGTGAATTTGGCATCCACATTCCCCGAGGCCTACTTGGAACTTGCCAAGGAAAAGAAACTGCAGTTCCGCACCCGTGCGTACTGGAACGTAGTGATGGACCAGGCCAACGAGGATACTGTGGCAATGGTTGAACGCATGTCAAAGGAACAGAATAGCGAATACTATAAAATAGCTGGTTTGAAGATATTCATCGATGGCGTGGTAGAAAGCCACACTGCTCTACTCACAAGTGCGTATGAAGACCAGAAAGATACCTGCGGCCTGGACCGCTACAAAGACTCGACCGGTGACCCCGACGCAACGTTGAAGAAACTGGTATTGACAGCCCACCAGCACGGACTCCCCACCCACACCCACACCATCGGCGACGGCGCTGTGAAGAAGATGCTCGATGCCATCGAGTATGCCAAGAACACCACTGGCGACTACTCTATCCGCGATATGCTGGCTCACATTGAACTCGTCCGTCAGCAGGACATCAAGCGCTTTGCACAGCTCAACGTGTCGGCTATCGTGGCTGCCTTGTGGAGCCCCAAGAATGCTATCACACCTTTCGGTGAAGAGGAAGGGTACCTAGGTAAGCGTGCCACTACCAACTATCAAGTCATGAACTCATTCGTGAAGATGGGAGTCAATTGTGCCCAGCACTCCGACTACCCCGTAAGCCAGGCATTCGGAATCCCTCGCGCTATCTATTGCGGTGTCACACGACAACTCCCTGGCGGCGGAAAGGACACAGAGCGTCTGGCCGAGGAAGCGGTAACACGATTGGAAATGCTCAAGGAAATGACCATCAACGTGGCAAAACTGTGGAGAGAAGAGAATCACATGGGTTCGCTCACTCCTGGAAAGATTGCTAACTATGTGGTATTTGATTGCGATTTCATCGACGATGACGTAGAGAAGATACCGGGTGCTGTCGTGCAGCAGGTGGTTGTCGATGGCAATGAAGTTTATCATGTATAAAAATTTACTCAAGTTTCGCAAGCATCAACTTGAGTGGTTAAGGGTTATTGCGGAGCGGTTATTGAATTAAGTTTTATTGTTTATGGGGACTTGTTTATAGAGAAAATTCTATAACCCATAACCAATAACCACTCCACACGCGAAGCATTTCCCATAACCAATAAATAATAACCAATAACCTTTCAAATTGAGCAAGTTAGCAACTTAGCGAAAGTTGAAAAATTAATTTCTAAAACATAAAATTATAAAGTTACTATGAAAAAAATTTGTAATGTAATTTCACTGCTGGCAATAGTGTTGCTGAGCAGTTGTCAGACCAAGACTGGTGAAACTGAAGTGGGCAAGCCTGTAAAGGTTGCTGATTACCTGTGGGAAATCACCGTTGACGACTATTGCGACACCATCCCCAACTGTCTTATCAACCGCGTAGGCACGGAGTTTGGATGTTCGTCTGTGCGCAACGGCAACTACTACGGACGTAACCTTGACTTCTTCATCAGCGAGACCACAGAGTTTATCATACACGTTCCTGCTAAGGATGGACGCCATGCCTCAATAGGCGTGGGACGTCTTGAAAACGCAACCGATAGCGTTATCGAGAAGGGTCTAGACAAGAAGCAGCTCGACATGCTGCCCTGGGGCATGTTTGATGGCATCAACGATGCAGGCCTCTTCTGTAACATGAACGTAACCCCCTATGCCGACGGAGGAGACAACCCTGGTACCAACCCCGGCAAGCCTGACCTGTACGGCCCATTCCTTGTGCGTGCATTGCTTGACAACTGCGGCAGCGTGGACGAGGCAATTGAGTATATCAACAACCACAACTTCATAGGTAAGGATTTTGGCGGCTTCAACCTCCACTTTATGATTGGCGACCCTGAGAAGAACGTCGTTGTTGAGATCATCAATAACCAGCCCGTCATTAAGGAGCAGTACATCATGACAAACTTCTATGTCAACATGGACCACATGACTCCCGGCGCCGATGGTGTGGAGCGTTATGATATTCTCAAGGCTAACTATGCCGAGGGCGGAGAGTCTATGCAAGGAATGTACAACCTCATGAAGCGCGTGCGCTTCTCACAGGCCTATGACATTGACATGAAGCCATTCTGGAAATCGGAGTTCCACGAGGGCGGTCGCTTTGCTTGGGATGCTCCACTTGATTCGATACTTGCTGCACCTGGAGTACAGACCCAGATTGCTAATTTTAAGCATTACAAAGAGACTGGCAAGTACGAACCAGAGTGGAAACTGTGGTTCACTACTCACACAAGCACCTACGACATCAAAGAACGTAAACTGTGGATCACAATCCGCGAGAACTATGATAAGCACTACGAGTTCTCTCTTAACTAAAAGAATATAGTTCCGTTTATTTGACTAACGAGGAATCCACTCTCTCACTATCTTTGAAGTGGGAGAGTGGATTGTATTTTCCCATACCGAATACGAAACCAGCGACTTAATCTGTGCTACTGAGGATCAGAATCCATGGCCGAATTGAAATATTTCTGTTTCAACACGATGGCAAACTGATTAAAAATTTCTTCCCTATAAGAAGGCGATGCATTATCATAACGAGTAATCCAGGGGGATACAAATTCCCACTGGATTTTACTCAAATCAATAATATCTGTATCAAGACCATCATTTGAATTGTTAAAACCAAAATAATTTTTCTGCTCATTTAGAATGAACATTCTCCATGCTACATTTCTATTATGCGGTTGATAATCTCCCTCCTGAATGGTTATTGACTTATAATTAAGAACACGTTCACAGAATTTTGGGAAATAAAGAAAAAAATCTGATGTTTTTTCCATGTTTTTTTTATTTAAATACACAATTGTCGGGTTGAGTACCCGTCTTTTACTTTATTCTTGTTGCCGGTCCTAAGTACCGTTTCACCTTGTCGTTGATTTCGTTGCTTGGTGCCTTGTAAAAAATCTCACTTGTAGTAGCCCTCAATCATCCTTGCAAAGCCACGATGGTGCCCTCCATATCCTCCCTGCCCTCCCCGACGCATGGAAGAACGGCGAGACCCCTCTCATAAGTAAGGAGATAACCCCTCAGCTTCCCCTCCTCTACCACGTGTATGAGTATGACATCAACACCAAGCCAGGAGATACAATCACTTTCGTAAGGAAGTAGGAGAGCGGAGAATGAATTCTTCACTTACCACCCATACCCCATAATTCCAATCATCCATGTTAGTAAAAGCATACAGCGCAGCAGTTAATGGCCTTGAGGTCACGACAGTGACGGTAGAGGGGCTGCTATGCGCTGCTGGATTACCGTTAAGAGCCGTTGTTGGAATAAGTTTGGTGGCTTTGTAGAGGAAAAAGGACATGATGCCCCGCTCTCAATCGTTACTCTTAATGGAAATTTCGCTTGAGATACCTCTGACATGACACCACACGAAATCGCCGAGGAAAAGTAATGGTTTACTTGGTAGTGAGGACAACGATATAGTCGGCTTTGTCCTTGTGTGGGTTGAGGGTGAGTACATAACCCTCGGAAGTCTTCTTGCACTCCACTTTGGCGCTGGTCTCAAACTCTACAGCACTTTTTACCTTGCACTGCAGTGGCAGGGTGACTGAGGTGGCTTCATGGTCGGTCACATGGACGTATAACAGGTCGCCCTTGCGTGTGGTTGCGCCCCAGTCCTGAGGTTTGATGTCGCCGGCTTTTGTGCCCTTGATGGTTGATCCATACTGGCGCATCCACTCGCCCAGTTCCTTGAGGCGAGAGAGGGCAGTGGCGGGCAGTTCGCCGTTGGGCTGCGGGCCTATGTTCATGAGCAGGTTGGCTCCGTGGCCCGAGGTGCGCACCAGCAGTGCAACTATCTGGTCCAGGCTCTTGTAGTTCTGGTCGGCTATCTTGTAGCCCCACATGCCGTTCATGGTGGTGCAGGTCTCGAGCGGGTTCTTGGCGCTCACCTGCATGCCGTCCTGTACCCATCCTGTGGTGTTCTCGCCGGGGAGGTCGTGCTCAAATATCTGGATGTCCTCGCCGGGGATGACGCTGCCGTGGTGGTTGTTGCCAACGAGGCAACCGGGCTGCAGCTTGTGGATGAGGGCATATTGCTCGTCGAGACGCCAGTCAAACGGTGTCTTGTCCTCGTCGTGGTCCCACATGCCGTCGAACCATATCGCGCCTATCTCGCCATAGCGGGTGAGCAGCTCGGTGAGCTGTGCGTTCATGAACTTGAAGTAGTGGTCATAGTCGGCCCGGGTCGAGTCCTTGCCGCACTTTTTGCCGGTGCGACCCATGGGGTAGTCCTCGCGGCCCCAGTCCAGGTGGCTGTAATAGAGGTGAAGGCGCAGATCCTCGTCGTGGCATGCATCGGCCAGCTGGCGTATGATGTCGCGTTTATAGGGCGTGGCGTCGACGATGTTGTAGTCGCTCACGTCGGTCTTCCACATGCTGAAGCCTTCGTGATGGCGCGATGTGAAGGTCACATAGCCTGCACCAGCGTCCTTGAATGCCTTGACCCACTCGCGAGCGTTGAAGTGGTGGGGGTAGAAGGCGTCGGCCACCTTGCTGTACTCGTCGAGCGTGATGCCTGCGTTCTGCATGTACCATTCGCCCTGGGCAAAGGTGCTGTAAAGTCCCCAGTGGATGAAGATGCCCAGGCGGCACTCGTCAAACTCGGCGCGCGACTTGATGTTCTCCTCGCTGGGAACGTATCCCGGCTGAGCCTGCACCGCTGTGCCTCCGAGCATACCCGCAAGCGCAGCTACAATCATTATCGTTTTTCTCATCATATAATTTAAAATTTTGTTGTAGAACTACAAAGGTAAGAATTTTTTTTTATTATTAGTGTCCGGTAAAAAAAGAAACTATTTTTATTTTAATTTTTATGCTTCGCTTAGAAAGTGGCTTGCTCGGCAAGCAAAATGGAATTACCTCACAGATAGAGTATCATTATTTTGAGGACGGAGTCCTCCATTTTCTTGGCGCGAGCCATAAACGCCTAACGTGATGCTTAATGCAATATGCGGAGGTCTCGTCAGCGTCCTTGCACAAACAACTGAAGTGCCATTCGTCGGTGAGGCTATTTGCGTGACCACATCGGAGTGTGACAATCACGGCAAGGTTGAGTCGGTGACGCTCACTTTCTCATCCACAGAATATGTTCCTTCTTCCATGCAACTGGCTTTCATCGTTACGGATGTCAACGGAAACTCGTTCCTCATAGGTTCTCGTGAGAAACCATACCCCACAGTGAAGCTGGTTATCTCCTTCGGCAGCCCAGCCGGTGATTCTTCAATCAACCAGTATGAAGTGAAGTATGTCGCAATACGCGCTCTCATCGGGTGCGTCACAAGCGGATGACCATGCGGTTGCACTGGGTGTTGCTGTGCTCACTCGAATGAAAATGGCAACACCTTGCCTGCCGCATGACTTTTACACCGCAAAGTTACAACACTGCTCCAATCCCAAGGACAAACGGCGTTTCTATGCAAAATCTCCACCCCTGCGGGTAGTATTTTGACTTGAAATCCTTGTTCTTATGGAGCCGGGCGTGTTGTCGGGAATGCAGTGTAAAGTTTAGCTCGGCTAAACAGGTGTTTAACAATTTATTCATTCTTTCAAAAATGAGAACATACAATCTTACAGACAACAGCATTGATGTTTGCGTGGCAATCCCCGAGAGAGACATCGAGATGCTGACAAAGAAAATCTTCACCTTGTTTGACTGCATCAACAGGGCTGGTCTTGACACTGGCGAATGGGGCATGGTTGAGGACGTTGACACGAAGAACTACTTCGGTAGCATTGAGTTTGAAATCCTTTCAGGACGCTACGCCTATGTGTGGCTGGAGAAGGATGAGTTTGAGCTGAATCGTGAACTCAACATGATCCCTGCCGACATCATTGTCCACTCACTTCAGGACGTTGACAGCGAAATACGTATATACTCTATCGAATGACAGTATCTTTTCATTAAGTTTGTGAATGGAGGAGCCGGCTGTGAAGTCGGCTTCTCTTTAGTTCCTATCATGAAATTTGGTCTCTAATTTTCTCATGCTTTCCAAAAGTTCAGGAAATGATGGTGGATTATTGTAGATCATCGAACCTTGCATATCAGCATAATCACTTTCCCAACTGCTCAGACTTTCTTCTGTAGGGATAAGTTTTATTCTGTCACGAATGTCTGGCGTGTAGTCAACTCCGCTGATACTGGTTAGTGTTGAGCGATGATGATGAATTGTTTCCCACAATTCATTATTGCAGATTGCTATTTTGTCTATTCCTTTTGCCATCATCATGTGTAGGTCATATATGTGCCTTGAACGCCTTTTTGCATCAACAAATCCGCCACGAGAGAATAACTCGTGAAGCAGGAAACACTTTTCAAGGAATGTTTTTTCGGCAACAGCAGTTCTTACTGGTATGTCGAAAATCGTTGTGCTTATTGACGGCAATGCGATTTCTACCAGACTTTTGATTGGCTCGCTTGTTGTCGGTTCTAACAATGAGCGTGAACCTGCCTCAATCTTAACTACAGGTGCTATATAATCAAGTTTGTCGTTGAATAAAGACTTGTATCTGACAAAGATGACGCGAGGTTCTGGATATGTAGAATCACCTTCCCCGTCGGGTTACGGTTCAATTGAGCATAAACCATTCATAGGTGTTGACTCACTAGTGTCCACGAAAATTTGTTAACAAATCCATTATTCCAATGAAATAGAGAGTTTTACGTGCATAAATTTCACGTATACTTTTCAAGTTTGTAATTTTGCATCCAAGTTACAAATTGTAAGTAAAATCGTAAAACTA
>NZ_JAZLLZ010000033.1:0-1218 GCF_045598405.1 Sodaliphilus sp. | reverse complement strand
TCATGGCAGTTGCGGTTTACTTGGTTAATATCATGCGCTTGCTTGCGATTTCCTTTCCGTCGGCAATGAGGGCGTAGATATACATGCCCGCTGCAAGTTCGTTGCCGTGGATGGTGATGCTTGAGCTGCCCCGCTCGGTCACTGGAATGCTCTTGATCTGCTTGCCCTGCATGTCGTAGATGTAGAGTCCCGCCTGCTGCACTGTCTCGGGCAGGGTGTAACGCACATGCGTGTCTTCGCTGAAGGGGTTGGGGGTGTTCTGGAGCAATGTGGGCGTGACAAGGGCTGCGTCGATGTCGTCGGTTCCTGCCACTGCCTTTGACTTCATGGGGCCACTGCCGCTAGGCTGCTCACCCTTGACCTCGGCAAGCTCACCCTGCAACTGCTGCACTGCATTCACAAGCAGCGGGATGACGCTGATGTAGTCCACATATTTATAGCCATCGCTGTCGGTATGGACAAGCTCGGGGAGCACCTGCTCCACCTCTTGCGCGATGAAACCGAAGCGGCGGGTGTCATCGCCGCGGTTAGCATAAAACTGGTCAAACTCCTGCTGCACCTGCGCCATCTTGCCCGACGGGTCGCCCGCGTCGCTCACTGCCGAACGGCCATTGATGCCGGCAGCGTTGCGCGCGATGAGCTGATAGCTCACGCTGGTAAGGGCATTAAGGGTTGAGAGGGCATCCTCGACTGGCTCCACGTTCTCCTTGAAGCGAGAGTCGCTGGCTACATAGATACCAGTGCTTCTGATTGGGACATTCACTGTGAGCTCGTCGTCGGTAAACGGATTGTAAGACATAATCACGTCGTTGGCTGTGGGATTCATGGTGATGCGGAATCCCTTCAAGCCATGAAGCCACAGCTGGTCGCTGTCGGAATTGCCAGCCTCGCCTATGGCTACAGTTTTAAAACCATTGTAATACTGGTCGCCAAAGGAAAGCTGCGCACCGGCGCCATGCGTGCCGTAACCATAAAGCTTGAGGGTTGTGGTTGTGTCACGCATTGTGGGGATGCCTAGGTCCAGGTTGTCTTCGAGTGAATAATTTCCAAGGATGGTTTGTCCCCATGTGTTCACCTTGAGTTGTGCCTGCGCAAGGCTTGCAATAAGGCTAACCATTGCAAAAAAGATTAATTTTTTCATTTCTTTAATTTTGTTTTTAGGTTTATAAATAATTTGGATAAGAATAATTACATAGTTTGTGAGGTCACGTACTGGCT
>NZ_JAZLLZ010000032.1:0-3685 GCF_045598405.1 Sodaliphilus sp. | reverse complement strand
TCGATGTCGTGTTGGTGGTTCGTTTGGTTTTATTTGCCGCACTAAATTAAGTGAAATCACCGACATGACCAAATCTTGGGCAACTTTTTGTTGCTCAGGATATTATAAAAATTGTTAACAAAAGTGCTGCGGAATTAAGGTTATAACAATATAAACACTTGCACATGACTCTACTCGTTTATTGGTACAACACTAATACTGCCGATACACTCTCTACAGCACAACAACAGAAGCGACATGCGGTCGAGTATGCTGATGTCTGTATTGCGGATGGCGACGTCAAGCAGCCATCCTTCGGGAATCAATCCGTCAAAGAAGGGGAAAAGCACTGGACTTGAGTAAGCTTCATGTCGCAAGGGCAAGGTAAGGGAGATAGCTACAGGAGATGATGAGGCAAGATAAGTATCGTCGTACTTGAATGTGTACTCGCCGCCATCTTCTGTCAATAATCCGGCCAACTGGTCCTTTCTGAATATTTGGGCTTGTCGCATGTTTGTTATTGCTCGTTAACCCTGGGCGTTGCCACAAGCGTGTAGTTAAACAGGTCGAGTAGTTGATTTACCTTGTCCATGCGCAAAGTTGGCTTACCTTGCTCAAGATTGCGTATGAAGTTAATGCCCACGCCTGATTTTATCGCGAGTTCTTCTTGCGTCAATCCGAACTCCTTGCGCAGATTCTTCACCGTTTGTGAAAGTGCTGTTCTTTCCATTGTACTCGTAAATTATATTCGTTCGAATGCAAAATTAATAAATAATTTCTAAATTACATCATATCGAATATAAAAAAAACAAATAATCACTGAAATTATATCCTATCGGATGTAATTTTGGATAAAACAGTGGTGTTTTGTATTATATCGGATATAATTTCAGTGGGTGTTTACTTTGTGCGGAAGGGGTGAGTGATGGCTTCGGCGATGCCGTTGATGCTGTCGTTGAAGCGGATGCCGTGCTGCTCGATGAGCGAGCAGTCCATGGTGAGGTTGCGCGGCTGGTCGCTGTAGCGCTCCTCGTCGGGGAGAATCCAGGCCGAGGGTTCCTTGAGTCCCATCAGTTGGGCGGCTTTGAGGAAGAGTGAGTGGCTGTTCAGCGTATTGCCGGAACCGAAGTTGTAGATGCCTCCGGGCAGGGAGATTGCTTTCTCGATATTCCTGACCACCTCCCACACGTTGGTCACGCCTCGGTACTCGTGGGTAGCGGCATTGATGACGTTGCCTTCGTCGTGGGCTTTTTTCAGATTGGCAAGGATGTTGGGGTTCAGCTTCATGTTGCTCTCGGGCAGATCGTACATCCAGGTGAGCCGCAGCCCTACGGAGTCGTGGTTGTTCCATTGCGCGCGCTGCTCGGCTTCCATCTTGTGGCAGCCGTAGATATTGACTGGCTGTAGCACCGCGTCCTCCTTGAGCGGCCCGAGCATGGGCGTGCCGTTATACACCTGGTCGCTCGACATGAACACGAGTTTAGCACCCGTGATTTTGCATGCCTTGGCAATGCGCACCGTGCCCTGCACGTTCACCCTGTGCGACTCGTCGTGGTGTTGCTCACAGTACCACGTGTTGCTGAGCGCGGCACAGTGAATCACAACCTCAGGCTGGTGCTCCTCGATGTATGCCCTTACAGCCTCTTCTCGGCTCACATTCAACTCGCCATGCGCGGGCAATAGCAGCTCATATCTGTCATTGAGGAAGTATGCCAAGCGGCTGCCTAAAAATCCGCTGCTGCCAGTAATCAGTATCTTTTGCATTGATAAGGGGTGTTGCTGTTTCACTAGTCGGTATAGGTGATTTTGCCCGACGGGTGGTGCTGGTTGGTCTTGAGCCAGCGGCTCCAGCCTGACTGCTTGTCAAACTCCAGCAAGGGATATGTCTTCTCGTAGTTCAACTCGTTGTAAAGGGCTTCGTTGGTGACGATAATGCCCACGCTCACGTTGCCCTTCCAGTTGCGGAATGAGGGATTGCATGTCACGCGATATTGCGCTTGAGCCAAGGCCTGGGCAAAGCGGTCGGCAAGCACCCTCAATTTGTCGTTGCCCGATGTGACGGCAAGCTGGTTGAAATAGTCATAGGCGTCAAATCCACATCGATATTTGCCCAACTCGGCCCCTCTTGCAGGGAACAGCAAGTGGCACTGCTCGGCAGCCAGGTCATAGGCATCGTGATGTGTAGCATAACTTGAACACAGTTCGCCGGCGATGTCACTGACCGCACTTGCCACAGCAGGCAGTTTGCGCAGGTCCACAACACCCATATCGCCATAATACTCGTCCTTGTCATAATCGGTTTCCAGCGGATGGGTGAACCAGTAGGTTTGCTGCCCGTCGGCAAAGAGGCGCAGTTGTTTCTCGAGCGACTCGTCGCCTGTGGTCACGCTGTTAAGGTGCTTGAGCAGGTTGTAGTAGTTAGTGCCGTAGTCAGGAGTAGGCTGGGCTGCGCCCACGCAATAGTCGGCCACGGTGGCATAGTCAAAGAGGTTCTCTAACGTGTGCATGTTGCAGGCATCGGTGAGGAGAACCTTGAGCCTGATGCCCGAGTCCTTGATGCCTTGCACGCACTGCCACAGGGCCATCGGGTGCTTGTCCACATTGTCGTCCGACAAAATCGAACGTGTCTTGCGTGCGTCACTAGATATGTTCCATCCTCCGCCATGATTCCATAACACCAGGATGTAGTTCTCGGCGGGAGCCACCTGCGCGCTCCACTTGATGAACTCGGCCAGCGTTTGGGGCTCATAAAGAGGAATCGTAGAGTCCCCGATGCGTGTTGTTTCCAACTTAAACACGTCGAGGCCAGTGGTATCTCTGCGTTCGGGAAGCATCATGCGGAATGTACCTTCCATGTTGCCCACGTCGTGGTTCTCAGCATACACCTTCGACAATTTCATCAGATAAGTCATCTTCACGTCGTCGGTGCTGCCATAGGCGATGGCTTGCTTCAGGTTGTCAAAGAAAGCGTCGTCGAGCGTCGCCCCTCCGCAGCCATAAAGCATGACGGTGAACTTAGCCTTATTATCCACCGGCTCGTCTTTTTCATCAGAACACGACGTGGCAAAGACAATCATCGATGATATTATCATCAATACAACACTTTGTATAAAATGTTTCATACTTAATTGCGTATTATAAATGCTTCTAACTTCAATGCAAAGGTACATAATTTTCATGAAACATGTGCTGATTTTAAGCGGCTTTATTTCCTTTAGATGCAGTGAAGATGATATTATATTTAAAAATATTGTTGTCCGGTAAAAAAAAGAAAATATTTTTATTATGGTTTTATGCTTAGAAAATAGCTTGCTCTGCACGCAAAATGGAATTACCTCATAGATAGTGTATTATCATTTTAAGAGCGGAGTCCTCCACTTTAAGGGAGGTTAGCTGGTCGCGGCACGGGCTTTGCCCACTTACCGCTGCTCACTCCCTTGAGCACGGTTCTTGGCGTGAGCCATATAAACTAAAAAAATCATTTTCTTTTTACTCAACTTTAGCATGTGAAACCATTTGAGTCTCACCTGTTTGTTCCGATTAGCGTCCTGCTGGACGCGGTGCGTGTTGCATTTCTTCCCCCACCGCCACTTCGTTCGTGAAGTGACCCCGAAAAGTTGGACGTTAAATTAAACGTTAATTATTAAATTCTCTATAGTATTGAGCTCGGTATTGTGCCGGGCTCATTCCTTTTAATCTCAGTTTT
>NZ_JAZLLZ010000031.1:0-9546 GCF_045598405.1 Sodaliphilus sp. | reverse complement strand
AGTATGTGGCGAGCTCTGGTGAAGAGTTCCACCTTCGTATCTCCGTTCGCGAGTTCCTTTGGCTTGAATTGCTCATTGGCACGTTTTCTCTTTCTTCCCCGATTCTCACCTCTTTTCTTGGGGTGGGTCTTACGGTAGTACTCCCTGGCTTTCTTCCTGCGTTTCTTTGCCTTATTGAATTCCGCCTTCTCCTTGCCTTGCTCACTGATGGCCTTACGCTTGAAGCGCATGCGCAGTTCATCAAGCGCATCGCACTGGTTCTTGATGACATGGAATACGTCTATCGTGATGTCTGCCTTGGGAAATGCTGCCTCTACGATGGCGTGCATGGAGTCGGAGTAGTCCATCGTAACCTCCTTGACTGCAAGACGCTTCTCTTCGGGGATCTGCTTCAGGATCTTGATGACGTCAGAAGCCTTTGTGCCACGCACTACCGCAATAAGCGTACCCTTCTTGCCATGGCCATCCTTGTTGGATACAAAGGTGAAAAGGTCGTTCTGATGCATGCTTTCGTCTATGCTCAGATTCTCGCCCATGTTTTCCGGAAGCAGTATCCAGTCGCTGGCGTGCTCTGCCTGTTCCCAGTCACGGAAACCACTAAGGCACTCCTTGTAGTTCTTCTCCAGCGTATTGCCGTTTGTCTTAAAGTATCGCTCCAGAGAGCGGGCCGGTATTGGGTATGTATCCAAATATTTTTTTTAAGACATCCGCAAACTCCTTGGAGTAGCGGGTGCCTTCTGCCGTCAGTTCCTCATGCGGAAGGATGACGCTCTTACCTTCACTGTCAAGCCAACGACGCCGACTGACATGCAGAACTACCTTGCGGTCACGAATAGGAAAGTCATTGATGCACTTTTCCTCCGTGAAGCCATTGGGTCTCATATCATGCCATACGACATCACGCAGATCCCGTTCGGCAAGATGAATGTGGATGATGCATCGTTCAAGGCCTGTTTCTTCTATGATGCCTGTATGCTCATCGACTACATTGGTTACTTCAAAGATGTCAAGAATGCCCTCGGGAAGTATAATACGCGCCAGAGATTTGTAGATGGATGGAGAGGTTGTTGTTGCCATGGTGCAAAGGTACATCTTTTTTTGAGAATCTCTACCGTTGCACTCTGATATTTTAGGTAGTCAGTGCTGTGGATTGCCACGGAAAATATCTACTGAGCCGATATTATCCAAAATACCATTGCTGAATAGTTACCCCATAGACCAATAACACCATACATGTGCATTATATAATTATGTATATTTTAATCAGCGAAATATGCGCGTGAGAATATAATTGAGAAATAGATGCGAGATAAAGAAGAAGTTAATAATATCCTTTGAATTTTCGGGCTGATTTCTTGTCGGCCGAATAGATGTATTTCCTCAGCCTGTAGCGTAGCGACTTGTGGTCGAGTTTGAAACTTAACCTAGGGTCATGCATGTGTTTACTTATTGCGTCGCGCTCTTCACTGCTGAGTACTAGTCCCAGCCTGTCAAGTATTTCTATCGACAGGCTGCCGTGTCGGCGAAATTGCGGTTCGCAGTCGCAAATGTCATGCAGCAGTGAGCACAGCACCAGGCTTTCCTGGCCCACCTTCACTGCATGAGGAAACCTGGACTCATACTTGTCGCGTTTAGCAATAGCCATTTTGAGTGTTTGCAGTGAGTGATCGGCCAGACCGCCCATGTAGAGGTGGTGGCTGTGGCAGTGTTTCTTGAAGAAAACGTCGTCATGGGTCATGTAGGTAATCACGTTTTCGATTCCTTCACGACCGGTGCCTTTGAGCAAGTCTATAATAATGTCTTTAACCTTGTGCTGCATGTGAAAAAATATAGAAAAAGAGCAAGTCGTCACGTGTGGCGAAATGCTCTTTTAATAAAAGAGTCGGGGTGAGAGGACAAATATACATTTTGTTTTAGTACCTCTACAAATTGTTTGATACAACGGTGATGGCTCATTATGAATTATTGCTGTCCCGTTTTTGTCCCGTTTTGCGCCATTAGTATCTGAATGGTACGCTCCTTCTCTGCAAGCAGTTGCTTGAGCGTTGCCACTTCTCCTGCGCTGATTGTTACGGCTGCTTGAGCCGACCCTATCAGCGAAGTAGCATGAACCTCTGATACCGACACGCCACCGTTCTCTTCGAAGAAGTGAGAAACGGGCACGCCTATCAGTTTACATATACGATCCAGCAAGGCACAATCAATGCTGTCCTTGCGCATTATGGCCGAGAGATAAGTGGGTGTTATGCCCAGTTCGTCGGCAATTTCTTTTTTGATGAGATGCTTGTTCTCAATCAATCTTTTTAGTTCGTTTCCGATGGATAACATATAAAACAAATAGTTAATATTTCTAAAATATTTAGTTTTAATTAAAACAAATAGTTTTAGTCTCTAAATTTATTTATACATTTGCACTTGTAAAGTTAATACAAATAATTTAATTATAAGTGCAAAATGAGTAAAAAAGCATTAAACAAATCACAAAAGGCTGAAATAACGAAAGACTGTACAGCCTTGTCAAATTTCCTCGCCCCCATGACAAGGGCAGAGAAGACTGTTGCTATCGATCGTATATGTGAAGGGTGTTATGTCCCTCGCCACACAGTGTGGAACTGGATTAATCGTTTATCACGCATTCCAGAACTTCACAAGCGCAAAATTGAGGAAATTTTTTCAATGAGCATCTTTGATAATACAACTATTTGAGAAAAATGACATGAACATGCCATTGAGTATAGAGTTTTATTCTTACGAAAACGAGCTCTGGTATCGTGAGCCCAGTGGAAAGACTGAACGGCTCACCGAACGCCATCACGAGATTATATCAAGTGTGCTCGAGAGAATAGAACATTTCTACCCCAAGGCTTATGTAGCCCTGGGCAAAGAATATGAGCGATGCCTGCCCAACCTGTCGCTGTATCGTTTCAGGATAGTGCAACGCTTCTGCCGGTGCAATTTCGGAAACATCGACAATGTTGCTGACATTGACAGTTACGGACGATTCCATCTTGAGCGTGTGCCGTGCCCCCTGCGTGGCGAGTGCCGCATGGAGGGCATCATCTGTAGCCCGGAGTTCAACAGCAGGTTGAGCGAGTCGGAGTTGCGAGTGCTCAAACTGTGGTACCAAGGCTTTACCAAGGAGGAAATAGCCGAGGACCTATACTTATCAATCCACACAGTAAATAATCATATCCGTAACGCTTTTGCAAGGCTGGGCTTACACGAGAAAGCCGAGTTCTTCAGGTATGCGGAATCAAATAATCTATTCAAATGAGTTATTACTCTGAATTAACGATAAAGAAGCTGCGCGACGATGCCGATATCAGATACTGCGTTCCTGGTGCTGATGTATCTCGCATGACCTCTTATGTGAGGTGCCCGAACTGTGGTGCTGAAGGCAAGGGTAAAGGTCTCTGTGTGACCCATGGTCGTGGCAAGAACCTTGCCAAGTGTTTCAAGTGTGATTTTACACTGAGCGATGCCATTGCTGCTACGATGTATTTCCAATGCAACGAGGACAAATCCCGATATACCGAAGCCATAAAGATGACCGCCGACGCTTGCGGTATCTTCATCATGAATGAGCATGAGCGTCGCGAGAGCACGGTAAAGACTTACCGCAAGAGCATCGCCAAGAGTTTCTGCGAGTCACAGTTGGAGGCTTCGGGTCTCACTGTAGATGATGTCATGGTCAAGGTTAAGGACACCGTCAACGGCGAGGTGGTGGAGCGACTGGAGCCATCGATGCGCAAGGGTGGTCTTGACCGCCGTGGCAACCTGTTCCCGGGCGATGATGAAATGCTCATCTATTACTATCGCCTCGATGGTACCATGGAAATGTACCCCACTCGAGGACTCCGAGGCGCATTGCGCCCTTATATACGTGTACGCTGGAGCAACCCATCGCTGCACACTCCCGAGGGCAGCAGCCGTGAAAACAAGTACCAGACTCCGGCAGGTGCGCCCACCAAGTTTTACTTCCCTCAGCGCATTCGTGACCTGTACCAGAGCGAGACCGAAATCACCACTCTCGTTATCCAAGAGGGTGAGAAGAAAGCCGAGAAGGCTTGTAAGCACGGTGTGCCAAGCATCGCCATTCAAGGCATTTTCAACATTGGCAACAAGGAA
This sequence comes from Sodaliphilus sp., assembly GCF_045598405.1. NCBI lineage: Bacteria > Pseudomonadati > Bacteroidota > Bacteroidia > Bacteroidales > Muribaculaceae > Sodaliphilus > Sodaliphilus sp. The sequence continues at coordinate 5,418 of NZ_JAZLLZ010000031.1, read as the reverse complement.
ACTGGTTTGCCCCAGGATCTTCAATACATCATCCAGCGGTGCAAGGTCAAGAATGTGGTGCTCATGATGGACAGCGACTGGGACCACTTGAGCCGTAACCTGCAACCCGACGAAGCGGTTGACTACCGCCCTCGCATGTTTGCAGCAGCAGCCATCAAGTTCAAGAAATATGTCAATTCTCTGCACAATATTGGCGTGAATGTTGATATATTCTTCGGTCATGTCAACGAGAACCCTGCGGGTGACAAAGGTGTTGACGACCTGCTTGTGGGCACGCTCAAGGGCAACGAGCAGGCACTGGCAGCCGACATTGATTTTGCCTTGCATTCTCACGATGGCATCGCCACCTACTGCTCGCTGCACAACATCTCCACATTGAGCAATCAGCAGATCCAGGACTTTTGGCTGCTCAATGATCATGAGGCTTTCCTTGAGAAATACCGCGAACGGTTGCAGCCGCTAAAGACTTTCAAGTTCAACCGCTTCCTCTATAAGATTGATACCAACGGCAACGCCGTGCTTGCGTCAAAGGTGGCCGCTGGCAAGGAGTTTTGGTCAGTCAATGTCAACGAGAACACCGGCAAGTCAACAGTAACCCTTGACACATACGAGGCGTTGAAGTTTATCGAGGACGCAGGCTTCTATCGCATCCACACTGCCGACCTTGAGGCTGGCGCATTCTCATTTGTCCGCATCGAGGACGGCGTGGTCTATCCGTCAAGTGCCGTCGAGATCCGCGAGTTCGTGTGGGCATATATCCTGATGAGCACCAAGGACGCTAATGTGCGCAACCATTTCTCGGCACGACTCACTAGCGACCTGAGCAACGACAAGCTGGAGCGTCTTGAACGCATCGAGGACACCTTCGACAACTTCATGCCCTATGTCCAGAACCTCTATTTCAAGAACGGCATGCTCTCGATTACACCGCAGGGCATCCGTTGGGACGATGTGATAATGGGACAGGTGTGGAACGACAAGGTCATCAAGCACAAGTTTGAGCGTGTTGCCATTATCGACCATGTGGAGTATAGCGAGACCGAGGGTTTCAAAGTGTTCCCCACCGAGGCTGGCAACCGCTGTGACTTCTTCCAGTTCCTCACGATGGTGAGCAACTTCTGGCACGAGAAGCAAGGACCGCTCTCGGCTACCGAACAGATGGAGTTCTCGCAGCATCTCATGAACAAGATCACCGCCATGGGCTACCTGTTGAGCGATTATAAGTACCAGACCGAATTGAAGGCGGTAATCGCTATGGACGGCGAACTGAGCGATGTGGGACAGAGCAATGGCCGCACGGGTAAATCGCTTATTGGCAAGGCTCTCTCCTACATGATGGAGCAGACAAGTATCGACGGACGCAGCACCAAGAATGACTTAATCTATACCCTCGTGACGCTGCGCACACGCAATGTGTTTATGGACGATGTCAATGTGAATTTCAACTTCGAACGCTTCTATTTTGCCATCACTGGCGACCTCAATGTGAAAGTCAAGGGTGGAGGACGCTTCACCATCAACAGCGAGCATAGCCCGAAATTCTATATTACCACCAATCATGCCATCAACGGCTCACAGTCTCGCAGTTCGCAGGAACGCATCATCTACATGAGTTTCTCCAACTACTTCAACGACACCCGTCACCCCATCGATGTGTTCGGGCATCAGTTCTTTGCCGACTGGGACACCGAGCAGTGGAACCTCTTCTACAACTTCATGGCAGAGTGCGTGTATCTCTACTTCGCATCGATGAACAACGGTTGGAGCCGTCCCGGTCAGGGTGCAGTGCTGCCGCCCATGCACGACATCATGCTGCGCACGCTGCGCCAGCAGATGAGCGAGAGCATCTACCAATGGGCTGAGGTATATTTCGACCAGACTGGCCACTTCATCAACAACAAGGTTCCTCGTGGCGATATGTTCCGCGACTTCAAGGAGCATTTCCCCGATGCTCGCTCTGGTATTAGCCAGGCTAATTTCAAGACCAAGTTGTGTTTCTACTGTCAGTTCAAGGGCTGGCATTTCAACCCTCAGAAACTCAACAAGGAGGGCAAGAGTTACCGCCACTGGGCTGCTGAGCACCCGGGCGAGAGTTTCATCGGACTTGCCGACAAGAGCGGCGGTGTGGAATACTTCTCGATCTACGACACCGAGCACGCCAACAACGAACCATTCTAATTTCCCAATAATCTTTTTACACTATGCAACTATCAAGAATGACAGTAATCTTAGAAGTGGCTTGCCGTGTGTGCGGATGCAGCGTGCGGCAAGCCAAGGGCAGCGACCGACGGGCAAAGGTGATGAACGCCCGCTATATCTTTTTCCTGGTTGCCCAGTCTGAGGGCGCACGGCAATTTGAATCGCTGTGGTTCCTCAACCGCTCAAAGTGCGTGGGCTACCACTACAGCAAGACCGCCCGCAACTTTGAGCAAAATGACACCGCCTTCCAGAAACTGCTCGCTAAAACAAGAAAACTACTATGCCAGTCAACGAATACGAACATCTGTTAGTGCGCAATTACTACACCGACGGCGGTGATATGCGAGATTACAACTCGCTGCGTGTCTATAACGACCGCACTGAGAGCGTCACAGTCCTCACAGCCGAGGTCGCAGGCAAATGGGCGGTTGGCTACCAACTGTTCTTTGCCAACGGACGGCATGCCGAACGACTCCCGAACCTCGAATACGGTTACTGCCGATCCGAGCGCGAGGCGTTGCTGTGGTTCCTGGGCTACTGCAAGATGTGGAAGCAGTATTTCACTGCCGACACCATGCAAGCCATCGAGCACAAAATGCACGACCTCGCCCAGTCATCCCTGTTCACTTGAAAAAACACAATTTTTTCGAAAATAAATATATAATAATTTTGATATATCACAAATTTGTTATATCTTTGCATTGTCAAATTAAACGAGATAATTAACATGAAATGGTCAGAACTAACAAAAATCGCAGTTGCAAAAGGATTCCAATTCCAAAAGCACGGAAAGAAACACGATGAGTACTACAACCCGGACACAGGCGTTAAAATCCAGATCGAGCGACACTGGAGCCAAGAAGTAAGACCGGGGCTGATGAAAGAACTGAAGAGAATCATCGGTTTCTAAACACAAAGGGGGAGCAACCCTCCCCCTTGTTTCCAAAAGATAAAATTAAAGATAGATAATAAATAATTAGCACTACATAACATGAAAGTAAAGATTGAGAAACAGAGCGACGGCACATATATCGCCTACAACATTGGCGGTGTCAAGGTGCAGCTCATTGGCTCGGGCGACACTGTTGCCGAGGCCAAAGAAGATTTCATGAACTCAGTCCAGGAAATCACCGAGAGTTATGCCGAGGATGGCGTTGAGGTTCCCGCAGAATTGAGCGAAGCCATCGAGTTCAACTTTGACATCAGTTCGCTGTTTGAATACTACAGCGTGATTAACATCAGTGCCTTTGCCAAGATGGTTGGCATCAACGACAGTCTGCTCAGGCAGTACAAGCGCGGCAACACCTACATCAGCGACGCCCAGCTCGGTAAAATCGAGGAAGGCATCCACAAGTTAGGTAAAGAACTATCAAGTCTGCGTCTCGTTTAATTTGACACCTAAACACCGATCGCAGATCACCGAGGGCGCATCACATTCACGATGCGCCCTCTTTCTAAAGCAAGTTGAACAACATTGTTGATACACAATGTAAATGTTAAAAATATATGTTATCGCTTAATATTAAAGTAAAAAGTTTATTGTTACGATGGAAAAATGGAAATATTTGTGTAACTTTGCCAATGATTGATTGATAGTAAATTTGTGTGGTAATACAATATTTGCGTTTTAAGTGCGTTTATAAAAGCAAATCACTTTAATGATTATGGATAATAATACATACGTTATGGACCAATCTTCTGCACATATAATGCGTAAATACAATGCTCTTAACAGAGTCTATCGTCACGCATATATAGAAGGATTAATTAGTTGTCTACCGATAGCACACAGCACCCGAATTAGAATGTTCAAACAGCGTGATAATGATTCACAGGGTATTGTAGTAGCATGGCGTGCTGTGGGGAATGCAATTGGTAATGCTATGCTAAAAGTTAGGTGATATGTCTCAAAACAAAGAAAATAAAAAGCATAAAGACTCGCAACCTGTTCCGGCGGCGCAGAATACAATTGAACCTTCAAACGATGCAGAAGGCATTCCCGCTTCGTTGCAGGAATTTGTTGATGTTATGCCCGATGAAAAGAAGAAAGATTTTCTTAATGCTCTTGTAAGCATTGAACGTTCTTCTAGTTTTGCAGGCCCTTTGCCTCACCCCGATTTATATGGTGGTTACGAAAAGGTTCTTCCAGGATCTGCTAATAGGATTCTTGCTATGGCCGAGAAGCAATTAGATTGTGATGCAGAAGTCCGTAAAATGGAACAGAAAACCAATTCGGAAATTGTTAAAGGTGTGAATTCTGCACAAAAACGAGGGCAATACATGGGGTTTGCCGTTGTTATTTTTGTCGCCGTCCTGGCTGCTTTCATGATACAGGTGAAGCCATAAAAGTCAAGAAAGAGGTAGAAGTTGAGCGTACCACTAGTAATCGAATCGTTGAAGAGCAGCTCAAGCAAGAGATGGAATTATTCCTAACCGAACTAAGAACTCAATCGAATGGTTAAACTATTAATCCGGCTGATAATAGCTGTCATAGTATCGTTGATACTGGTTGCTATTGGTGTAAAAGGCAATTCTGTAGTTGTGCAGACGCTTTTTACTGTGCTTGGTATTGTGTTTTCCATCGCGATGAGTTTGCTGGTCTCGTTCGGTCTATCCAAGATATTGAATAAACGCATTCGTTCAAAGCTCCGAGAATCAATTAGCAAAACAAGGAATAGCCTATTATTGGATTTTTCTATATCAACCCTTATACTCGTTGTCTCTTTGCTGTGGGATACTTCTTCACTAATTTACGAAATAAAAGGGCTTCGTATTGATGTTATGCTTTTTGCTGTATGTGTAATCGCGATGTCATTGCTTTATGAAATATATAATTTCCGTAGGATCCATAATTTGCATTCAGACATTGAGGATGCTATTGTCAAAGAAAAAACGACATTATCTGCATAATGGAATTGGATAATGTCTAATGTTGTACCGACAATCAGCGACGAGAAAATCTATAGTGGGTTTTATAACATGTCCGCAATTTGAATCAATAGAATGTGGAATATTCATTTGCTTTCTCTATAATAAATAACAGCCATTGTACATAGTCGAGTACCTCGATTGCGCGACTTAGCCCAACTTTGACGGCTTGATTTGGTTTTCTTTGCTGGTTCAGCGAGTTGCGCTTTGGGGTTTGCGTTACTGTGTACTACAAAGTTTTTTTCTCTTTCTGAATGGCATCGTTTTGTATTTTAGTCGTTGGTATATGTC
>NZ_JAZLLZ010000030.1:0-1507 GCF_045598405.1 Sodaliphilus sp. | reverse complement strand
TAGTTACAACAGATTGCTCTGATTTAACTGAATAAGAAATTATTCTAATTATTTTAATTTCTTTCAGTTATTATTAAATCTGTGTTATCAGTGAGATCCGCGCGGGGATATTACCCAAAATACCATTGCTGAATAGTTACCTCCAAGCAAGAAATCATTTAAATTATTTTAATTTCTGAAAATCCCGGCAGCAATGACACAATTTTTTCCTAATTTTGCACCATGAAAACCATAACCCCCGACATGGCCTACACCCGCGCCGCAGCACTATGCAGCCGCAGCGAGCATGCAGCAAGCGACATCTCCGCCAAGCTCACCGCTTGGGGACTGCCGCACAGCCAGGCACATGCCATCATCGACCGACTCGTGAGCGAGAACTTCATCAACGAGCAGCGATATGCCCACGCCTTTGCCCACGACAAGCATGCCTACAACGGGTGGGGAGCCGTCAAGATTGCCCACCAGCTGCGCACGAAGGGAATAGCGCAACACTACATCGACGAGGCCCTTGCCAGCATCGACCCCGACGACTACCGAGCCACGCTCATGAAACTCCTGCGCGACAAGTGGCGCTCGGTCTCGCAACGCGAACCTCAACTGGCACGAGCAGCGATGCTACGCTTCGCCGCAAGCCGCGGTTTCGAACCCTCACTCATCTACACCGCCATCGACCGCGTGATTAACGATGATCAACAAGATTAAGCACATCCTCCAAGCCACGGCCGATGCCATCATGCCACGCACATGCCCCGTGTGCAACCGCGTCTTGGGTGCCGACGAGCCCTTCCTGTGCAGGAATTGCCTGAACACGCTGCCGCTCACCCATTACCAGGACGCCCAGTTCAACCGCATGGAGCAACTCTTTGCAGGCAAGGTACCCATCGAGCGAGCTGCGGCACTGTTCTTCTACGAGAAGGCAAGCCCCTACTCTGCAATCATCCACGACATCAAGTACCGCAACATGACCCACATGGGCGCGTGGATGGGCAAGCATGCCGTAGCGATGATGAAACAGTCGGCGTTCTTCGACGGCATAGACATCGTCGTGCCTGTGCCCATGCACCCCGACAAGGAAGCGCAGCGAGGTTACAACCAGGCACATGTCATAGCGCAAGGAGTGGCAAGCGCAACTGGAGCCACATTGCTACAAGCCGTCATTGCCGTCAAGCCACACGACACACAGACGCGCAAAGGCGCCTACGACCGCTGGCTCAACACACGCGACACCTACGCGCCAGTGCCCCACGCCCACACCCAGCTTGCCCACAAGCACATCCTCATCATCGACGACGTGATCACCACCGGGGCAACAATCATCGCCTGCGCCCAAGCCATATCCCACATCCCCGGCATCAAAATCTCAATCTTCACCCTCACCGCAGCAAGACTCACCTAACCAACCCCCATCCACTCCTCTCCAATCCTCTCCAAGTCCTCTCCAAGCCCTCTCCAAGTCCTCTCCAAGTCCTCTCTATTCCTCTCTCCCCTCTCAACTCTCCCCTCTCAA
>NZ_JAZLLZ010000029.1:0-8826 GCF_045598405.1 Sodaliphilus sp. | reverse complement strand
TTTTGTAACTTCACGACAAGAAAAATAAGAAATTACCCCCGAATTAGCCCGAGACGGGTCCATCGGGGGTTTCTTTGTAAAGTTACAAAATATTCACGACACTGGCAAACAATTAGTTAACTATTTTCTGAATATCCCTATTTAAAGTTGAGACATATTCTTTTATTTTTGAACCAATGTATTCTGCCATCTTTACGGGTACGGCATTCCCAATAGCTTGTTCTATTGCACTGTGATTCCCAACAAATTTAAACGATTCAGGAAATGTTTGCATGTAACTGCGTTCCTTTGTCGTGAGCGGACGAACCTTTGATAAATCGGATGTCTTGTCAGCAGGATGGATGGTGTAATTGCTTGGAATCGGTCGGTTCACACTTCGTATGGTACTGCATGGTTCATCTATAGAGAAGATACCACGGCGCTTGTAATTACGAGGATGTTGATAAATGAATTCGCTATCAAAGTTTCCTCCAAAATACTTACGTATAGTCATGCGTTCTTTGTTTAATCCATCAAGCAACAGTTGTAACATGAAGCCATCCTCTTTTCCCAAGCAGCCAATTACAAAATAACGCTTGCGCATCTGTGGCACTCCCATGTAAGAAGCATCCCAAACGTGTTTTGTAATTCCATAGCCAGCATTCTTGAATGTCTCTAATGCTTCAGTAAAGATGGGAGAACGTTCGATGGTGTAAACATTCTCCATCACAAACCATTGAGGTCGAACCTCAGCGATGAAGTGGCTATAGATTCGTGTCAGATTCGCACGATTACCAATAAGATTTAATTTGCCGGCAATAGAGAAGTCTTGACAAGGTGGACCGCCAATGATAATGTCGGGAGCCAAAGCTTTCAGTTCATCAGCAATATCTTCAACCGCCAAATCACGCTTGTGAATAGGATGGTTGAAGTTCTGCCGATAAATATCAATGGCAGGTTGCCAATTATCGTAAGCTGCAACGATGTCAAACCCTGCATTTTGAAAGCCAAGGCTCATGCCACCACAGCCAGCAAAGAGATCAACAAGTTTCATGCTCACTAATGTATTCCTTTATGCTGTTAGCAATATACTCTCCCAATTTTACGGGTACAGCATTGCCTATTGCTTGATTAAGATTTGTCTTTGAACCTTCCCAAATGAAGTCTTTCGGGAATGTTTGAATCCAACTACGTTCCTGAGGAGTCAGCGAACGAATGTTAGGAGTCAAAGGTACAGGATCAGCAGGATGTCCTTTGTAGCCCTTTGGTACAGGACGGTCAACACCTCGGATGGTCATTGAAGGTTCGTCAATGGAGTAGATGCCTCTACGCTTGTAGGATGTAGGCACGCGGAAATAATACTCGAAACCAAGCGAATCACCAAAGTATTCTCGCATTGTCATGCTCTTCTTGCTCAGATGACGAGTAAAATTATCCTTAGCATCCCCATCCTTCCCACCAAAAACTCCGAAAGTTATGTAACGCTTGCGGATTTGAGGAGCACCACATTTGCTGGCATCAAGAGTAAGTTGCGTAAGACCATAACCTGCATTCTTGAAAATCTCATTCACGACCTTCAAGGTTTCACTCTTTTCGATGACGGCAACATTTTCCATAAGAAAGTACTTAGGACGAATGTGCTCTATTATTTTAGCATACGAGATGGTAAGTGCTGCTCTTCCTCGTGTCTCGTCACGATGACCAGCCGTAGAATAATCTTGGCAAGGGGGACCACCGATGATAACATCTGGATGTAAAGCCTCGAAATCAGAAAGGTCGGTCAAGTCGCTAAGGTCGCGTTTATAGACAGGGTGTTGGAAATTCTTCTGATAGATATTTAAAGCCACATCCCAATAGTCAAAGGCAGCGACGATATTGTATCCTGCGTTTTGGAAACCTAATGATAAGCCTCCACAACCGCAGAACAAGTCTATTACGTTGTATGTCTTTATATCCATTTGAGTTAGGCGTTTATAAGTTCGTTATACATTTGAAGCAGACAAGCAATCATTTCGTGCTCGGTCATGCTTTCTTTGAATCCGTATGCAGCCCTTACCGCAGCATCGTTTTTCAAGTGAGCTTCACGAAGATCATCTGGCATCGTATTATTATCATAGAGATCTGCAAAAGAGCACTCTGGATAATTATTGCGTGCAGCTATAATGGCAAGTGCTGTTTTCTCTATCGCTTGCTTTTGCTTCTCGGTTGGGGTTGGCCATGGGAAGTTGTTGAAGACAACATCGGTGCTATAGCGTGGACGGAAATCTTTGTAGCCACAGATACCATTTGTCCATACCATGTGAACGATACTTTGCAATACCCCGAAATGATAATAAGATGCATTTGGCATCAACTTCACAAGGTTACTGAACAACTTATGCTTTGCCGATTCGATGGTGACGTACTCCATCGGCCTATACTTACGATTTTCTGATGCAACTTCAGGAATAACCATGAAGTCAGTTTCGGGAATATTGGTTACATGGAAGCGAGTTGGGAAATTGGCAAGCTTTCGCGTTCCTGCATCCGTACTCTTTGCTCTGAACTTGCGAACGTTTTCTATTCGTTCCCTACATAAGGGCAAACTTCTTAATTCTGTAGGGCTACACTTTGCGAGCCAAAGGAAGTAACGTTTCTTCCCTTTTATCAATTCATCTGCTCCATACCACTCCATGAAGTATTTCTCTGCCTCAGGTTCTTGCTGTAGAAATGCATCTTTCTGATCTGGCTTGAACAAGAAATTAGAGTCATCAATAGGCTTATTTCCAATGCCTGTTTCGGGAACGTTACAGAGTGGATGGTTACGCGATGAAACAAGAATCGTCTCTTCGTCACGAAGATAAGGACTTATATTCTTGGCAGATTGAGGTACTGCATCCTCTGAATAAATGACCTTTCTCTCAGTTGGTTGACAAGAGAAGCCTATGATGGTACAATGTACTTGTGCTTTCTTCTTTGATTCGCTATTCCAAACGAACGGCAGATAAGCATACTTGATGCAGATGCTGTATTTGTCAATAAGGGCATCCCAAAGCAAAGACACTTGCTCACCACGTGTGATGTTGATGGTCGATACAAATGAAGCTTGTATATTAGTCCCTTGCATGAACCGAGCTGCTTTGTAGAACCAACCGCTTATCAAATCCATATTGCCAGGGCGAGGACTATCTTCGCCAATAACCTTCAGCAAATCATTCCTCTGATCGTTTTCACGGCTCTTCTTACCTTTGAAAGGTGGATTACCGATAATGTAGGAAAGCTTATCTTTTGCAATTACTTTATTCCAATCCTTGGTCAAAGCATTTCCACCCTCAACATGCGAATAGCTTTTAAGTGGTAGAAACTCCAAGTCGCGCATAACTATGTGCTCCGTTTCGTACATCATTTGAGCCTCTGCAATCCAAAGGGCAGCCTTAGCAACGGTCACAGCGAAGTCGTTTATTTCAATACCATAGAAATTCTCGATGGACACCTTTATGGGACTCAATTCTGTAGAAAGATAGCGTGATCCCGGATCTGCCAACAGTTCTATTACCTCGTTCTCTAATCTTCGTAGGGACAAATAGGTTTCTGTCAAAAAGTTGCCAGAACCGCATGCAGGGTCAAGGAATGTCAAAGAAGCAATCTTAACTTGGAAATCATTCAGTTTCTGCTTTCGCTTTTTATCGACCTTCTCTTTGAGTATCAAACCTAATTCGTCCTTCAAATCGTTAAGGAATAGAGGATCAATAACTCTATGGATGTTTTCTACAGAAGTATAATGCATGCAACCGACCTCACGAGTTTCTGGATTCATGGTGTCCTCAAACAAAGCACCAAAGATTGTTGGAGAGATTCCACTCCAATCAAAACCAGCACTACACTCAAAAAGCAGAAGGTTAGCAATGTCTGCTGTAAAATTAGGAATTTCAATATCTGCAGCAGCGAACAAACCACCATTTACATATGGGAATGTCGCTAACTTATCGTCCTCCAAATCGTATGGGTTTCGTTCTTCGTATGGTGTATTCAGGACATCAAACAAAGCAACCAAAGCCTTACGCATCTGTGAAGGCTTGTGTGAATTAAGGTAGTCGTAAAACACCCCATGGTTATCACCAAACAATCCGCTGTCCTCTGCGAACAGACAGAATACCAATCGAACGCAAAGAATATTCAGTGAGCGCAATGTTTCTGGCGCATCTGGATTGATGTATTTTTTGCGTAATTCATCATAGAGCTTGCCTATGAGCTCACCAGCTTTAATGGAGATTTCCTTTTCGTGACGTAAGGTTGTTTCTGTATCTTCCACTAAGAATCTAAGCAGATAATACTCTCGTTCCAAATCTTCTAACTTTATCTCGAATGGTTCACCATTAGGTTTCTCCATGTCGTAAATAAGGAATGATTTGAAGTTGCAAGTTACAATCCAACGAGGTCGTTCAGAATATTTCAAACCTGTTGAATATCGCAAAGCCTGTTCATACGGAGTAAGTTCTTCTTTATCGCTCTGCTTTTTTGCTTTGCGCAAATCCTCAGTAGAAGATTTTTGCTCGATGATTACCTTTGTCAAAGGAATGTACGCATCTATGAACTTGGCATTTTTCAGACGTACGGGTAACTCATACTTCACAAAGTTAGCCGGTGTGTCTATTCCAAACACATCGTGCAGAAGCTGATACCAGAACGTCTGGCTCTCGCTTCGTTCATGCCCGCGACCTGTCCAAGTTACAACAAATCGTCTTGCTGCGTCTCTTGAAATATTTTTCATTACCTTGGTATGTTAACATAAAAACAAAACAGAAATATAATATAAATAAAAGAGAGGTGTTTATCAATTATTGGTTGCGCTCATCCAGCATGACCTTTATATTATTCAAATTCTGATTTGCCATAAACTCTTTTATATAAGTATGCAAAGATACTAAAATTAATCTAAAATAAGGCAGGTAATCATCAAAAACATAAGATTAGGTAAAAAATAATGGTTTTGTTTTTATAAAACCAGAACTAAACAACCTTGTTATCTAGTTGGTTTTTTAGTAGTAAGCGGGGCTGTCTAAAGTTGTTAGACAGCCCCGCTAATGTTGATATTATTCTGTGCTTGTTATCTTATTTCACTTCCCAGGTGTCGCCGGTGAGGATGACGTCGCGCAGGCATGAGAAGCCGTGCTTGGCCTTTGCTTCCTCGACTTGCTGTGCAACGCAGGTCTCATAGCTGGGAGCCTCCACGTCGCGTATCACGCCCAGTGCCACGGGCAGGTCGGTGCCGTCCATCATGGCGAGCTGCTGGTGCAGGAAGTAGTCGCGGCAGTGCGCGTCGTGCACGAGCACGTCGTCGAGCGTGTAGCCGTCCTGGCCTATGGTCACGGCCTTGAGGCCGAAGCCGTCTTGCACGAGGCCCTTGTCATTGTCCTTGCCATAGACCATCTTCTCGCCGTGGACGAGGTGGATGGTGCGGTCGGCACGGAAGGCGCGGTCGGCTATGTGCTTGTGTATGCCGTCGTTGAATATCATGCAGTTTTGCAGTATTTCCACTACCGAGCAACCTGTGTGCTTCACTGCCGCCACCATGCACTCCTGGCTTATCTTGAGCTCCATGTCGATGCTGCGGGCAAAGAATGTGCCGCGTGCGCCGAATACGAGCTCGGCGGGGATGAACGGGTCTTCAACGGTGCCGTAGGGCGACGACTTGGACACGAAGCCGCGGGCACTGGTGGGGGAGTACTGCCCCTTAGTGAGGCCGTATATCTTGTTGTTGAGCAGCAGGAGGTTGAGGTCCATGTTGCGGCGCACCTCGTGGATGAAGTGGTTGCCGCCTATGGCGAGGCAGTCGCCGTCGCCGCTCACCTGCCACACGGTCATCTCGGGGTTAGCGGTCTTGAAGCCGCTTGCCACAGCGCCACCGCGGCCGTGAATGGTGTGGAAAGCATAGGTGCTCATGTAGTAGGGCAGGCGAGAGCTGCATCCGATGCCCGAGATTACTGCGGTCATGTGGGGCGGGATGCCCAGTTCGGCCATTGACTTGTGGAGCACGTTGAGGATGGCGTGGTTGCCGCAGCCGGGACACCAGCGCACGGTCTGGTCGTTCTTGTAGTCGCGTTGAACAAACTGTTGTTGTTCGCCTTGTTGCTGAATGTTCTTCTCGTCCATATCTTTATTCGTCCTCCATTACTTTATTGATTTCGTTCACGATTTCCTGCACCATGAATGGCTGTCCCTGCACCTTGTTGATGTGGCAGATGTTGAGTGCCGGCATCTTTGACTGCAGGTAAGAGGCAAACTGGCCGTCGTTGAGCTCGGCCACGATCACGGTCTTGAAGCGGTTGAGCACGTCGGCGGTGTTCTTGGGCAGTGGGTTGATGTAGCGGAACTGTGCCATGGCGAGTTTCTTGCCCTGGCTGCGCACGGCACGCACTGCGTCGAGGATGTGGCCATAGGTGCCGCCCCACCCCACGATTATGGTGTCGGCGTCGCGGTCACCGCGCAGTTGCAGCTCGGGGATGTCCTGTGCCACATTTTCCACCTTGCGGCGGCGTGTCTCCACCATGCGGGCATGGTTGATGGGGTCGTTGCTGATGATGCCGCTGTTGTAGTCCTTTTCGAGTCCGCCCACGAGGTGCTCCAGTCCGGGTGTGCCGGGGATGGCCCAGTAGCGCACGCCGCGTGCGTCGCGCATGTAGGGTTTCCACACTGCCTTGAGCGAGTCGGGCACGTAGTTGGGTTTTATCTCGGGATATTCGTCCTCCTCGGGGATGCGCCACGCGCTAGAGCCGTTGGCGATGAAGGCATCGGTGAGCAGCACCACGGGGGTCATGTGCTCGATGGCGATGCGTGCCGCCTCAAATGCCATGTTGAAGCAGTCGGTGGGGCTGAGTGCTGCCAGCACCACGAGGGGACACTCGCCGCTACGTCCGTAGAGCGCCTGCTGCAGGTCGGTCTGCTCGGTCTTGGTGGGAAGTCCGGTCGAGGGACCGCCGCGCTGCACGTCGATGAGCACAAGGGGAAGCTCGGCCATCACTGCCAGGCCCAGAGCCTCGCTCTTGAGCGACAGGCCAGGCCCCGATGTGCTGGTCACTGCCAGGTTGCCTGCAAACGAGGCTCCCACAGCAGCGCAGATGCCGCCTATCTCGTCCTCCATCTGCACAGCCTTCACGCCCAGGTCGCGGCGCTTAGCGAGCTCGTGCAGGATGTCGGTGGCGGGGGTGATGGGATATGAACCCAGGAAGAGGGGACGTCCGCTCTTCTCCGACGCCATGATGAGGCCCCAGGCTGTAGCCTTGTTGCCGTTGACATCGGTATAGATGCCCGGGCGCTGCTCCTCGGTCTCGATGCGATAGGTTGACACGCTGGCGTGGATGTTGTGACCGTAGTCATAACCGCCGCGTATCACCTTCTCGTTGGCTTGAGCAATGGCGGGCTTACTTGCAAACTTGTTGTTGATGAACTTGATGGGTGACTCCATGGGGATGTTGAACAGCCAGCACACGAGGCCCAGGGCAAACATGTTGCGGCACTTCATCTGTGCCTTGAAGTCCATGCCTGTGTCTTCGAGTGCAGCCTTCACCAGTGAAGTCATGGGCACCTCCACCACCTGTCCGCGCAGGTTGATCTCGGTGTAGGGGTCGTCGGTGGTGAACAAGGCCTTGTCAAGACCGCTCTGGTTGAAAGTGTCGATATCGACAATGGCGGCACCGCCCTTGCGCAGATACTTGGCGTTCTGCTTGAGTGCCGCGGGGTTCATTGCCACCAGCACATCGCACTCGTCGCCGGGTGTGTGCACGCCATGACCCATGTGAACTTGGAATCCCGACACGCCGTTGAGGCTGCCTTGCGGGGCGCGCACCTCGGCGGGATAGTCGGGGAATGTAGAGATTTGGTCGCCCAGTCCGGCACTCACGTTGCTGAATATGGTGCCCGCGAGCTGCATGCCGTCGCCGCTATCGCCGGCAAAACGCACTACGATGCTCTGGCGAAACTGGACCTTTGCTTTTTCTTCCATTACTAATATATTATTGTTTAATTTCCCAATGTTAGTCAGTGTGAGCGCATTTACACGCATTTGGGCACAAAGGTACTACTTTTTTACGTAATGCACCTTAAGAATTTGTTTAAACTGCGTTAATTGTGGCCTAAATCGCCGAAATCGCAGGTAGTATCATGTTTAGCATAGGCGATGCAACGTCGGAGACGTTGGTATGTGAGTAACCCCAGGTTGGGGACGCGCAGCGGACCCTACCTGGGGTAAAGCGGTGTAAATAATGTGTACGTCGGAGACGTTCTATTTGCCGTCATCGTAGAATACACAATCGTTTTCGGATGACATTTTATTCATTTCATCTTCAAATGTTAACATTTGATGATGAATTTCCTGATTTTTATATAATTGATGATGTTTCCCTGGTCATCTAATAATTAATAGACCCCACCTATAAACTTGAGTTGTTGCTTCAGGATCTCTTGATTGCATCGCTCGTCTAGACAGCTGTCAATCATTTTAGTGATGTATATCACTTAATTCCAATGAAATCACTTAATGGTCTAATCTTTGACCTATATGTGTTGATGCCTTGCCTAAGTTTAGGGTGTTTGGTGAAATCAATCTCTTTCGTATTGTCGAAATGAAGAACCATGTAATAGGATGCGTGTTCGGGGTGGAAACCATGAGCTTCTAATGTTTCTTTTGTCCATATCTGAAAACTGCCTTTGTTCTTTAATTTGTAAAGATCCTCAAATCCGCAGTATAAAATTTGTTAACGTTTTTGCACGCGTTAGAGGGGCATCGCCTGGCCGGATCGGTGGCAACGTGCTAAGTTCTGTGTGTTTTTGTCACGAGCGGGCACACTGCCCCTTTCCCCAATCCTTTCG
>NZ_JAZLLZ010000028.1:0-15315 GCF_045598405.1 Sodaliphilus sp. | reverse complement strand
TATTGGATCAGGTTTTGGACCTAAAATGATGGGAAAAACAAAAAAAACAACATCTTGTAGGAATATAACTGCTAACACTTTTGTGTAACATGAGGATGTTGACAAAGAATAAATTTTTAGTTAATTTCAAGCGAAGTGCCTTTTTTTAGGTTGTATTTAGGGGGTGGCGCTGCGCTTGAAATACACTGAAAATAAGCTGAAAATATAAAAATCTGTTTTTCAGCGAAGCAGGTGTCGGCGCGATGAATACATTATTTGTTTGCAATATAGCAAATTACAGCTTGCGAAACTTGAATTAGATTATTAATTATTTCTCTGTGACCTCTGTGCCTTCGTGGGAGATGGTCTAAATTACAATAGTCGCTTACATCGTGAACAACTCATTGGCAGTCACTTCACTGTGTACTATACTATTGTGCTTGCTCCGATTAAGTCCACATGGAGTTACAAACGTGTGAACAACCCCGCGTTTGATACCCGTTTGGTCGCAAAAAAGCTGTTTGCGTTGTGATAGTTTTTCTACATAGTCTGATTTGATCACATACGGAGTCTCGCTAAACTTCATCTCGCAAAGATGGACAATTTTATCCACACGTTTAATCACCAAGTCGATTTGTGTGCCACGTTGTCCGTTTGCAGGAGCACTGCGCCACGCTGCAACTTCGGTTGCAATACCCGAAATTCCAAGAGCGTGTTTTATCTGCCATATATGCATCAAGCAAACCAGTTCAAACGACAATCCTTCCCACACGCTCACGCTTCTTGACTGGAAATTATGCATCCAGTACTGCTCGTCGCCGCTGCGATTTCCGTCAATAAACTTGCAATAAAACAGAGTGTAGAAATCGACGAGTTTGTATATTACCCCTTTTACTTTTTTCCCTAATTGAGTGTAACCATACACAAAGTCACAACGTTCAAGATTTCTGAGAATGCGAGTTAGTGTGCCGCCCGACAGTCCTGTGTGACGCTCGATTTCGCTCCGGAGCATGCCTTCTCGGTGTTGGGCAAGAAGTCGCACAACCACAATATACTTATCAGCCTGTGTGAACAAAGCGTTATACAACTCGTCAAATTCGGTTCGGAGCATGCCTCCGCGCTCGAAATACAGTTTATCAATATTTTGCTGCAAACTCAATTCTGGTGTGAGCAGACTCATGTAGTGAGGCACGCCGCCCATAACCATATAATTTTGCATAATCTGATATTCATCCCAGTCGAATCTTCTGGATTTCAAATACAACTGGCACTCGTGCAGCGTAAAGGGGCGTAAATATATGCGAGACGTGATGCGCCCGTGCAAACCTCCTTGATTCTCCTCAAGATTGTCAACCATCCACGACGTAGCACTTCCACACACCACCAGCACAATATCATCTCGCCCCATGGCCCAACTGTTCCAGAAATATTCAAACGCTTCTACAAAACGGCTCTGCTTATTGTCTATCCACGGCATTTCGTCTATAAATACTACTTTACGTTTCGTGTTATCAAGCGACTCTAAATGAGTTTGCAAATGTGCAAAGGCATCACTCCAGTCGTTCAATCTGGGCACTTTTTTCCCGCCATAGCGCTCCAACGCTTTTGCGAAATTATCAAGTTGGATTCGTGTTGATGCCTGATGAGCGCCCACATAATGAAAAGAATAAGAGTCGTCAAAGAACTTACGCACAAGAAAAGTTTTTCCCACGCGCCTGCGCCCATACACGACAATAAATTCTGAGCGAGACGAGTCAACACATCTCTTGAGTTCTGCTATTTCTTTTTCTCTGCCTATGAGTTTATCCATAATTATATCTCTTTTTTCTTCGGCAAAGATAACAATTTTATTTAGAATCCGACCCAAATGTGGGGTAAAAACCATAGATTTGGGTCGGATTCTATGAAATTTCTACCGTTTTCGGTAGTTTTTAGGCTACAAACTTGTGCACATTAGATATGTTTTCGGGGCAAAAACCACAAGAATCTGACCCAAATGTAGGGTAAAAACCATAGATTTGGGTCAGATTCTCGCACTCATTTCATGACAATGCCAGTGGGTTATTGTGTTTTTATTTATTGTTGTCTGGTAAAAAAAAGAAAATATTTTTATTTTGATTTTTATGCTTCGCTTAGAAAATAGCTTGCTCTGCAAGCAAAATGGAATTACCTCACAGATAGTGTATTATCATTTTGAGGACAGAGTCCTCTATTTTAAGGGAGGTTCTTAGCGTGAGCCATATAAACTAAAAAAATCATTTTCTTTTTTTATTCTATACCAAGCCCTGGTTATACCAAAGTATCGTAAATGGCAGTGTTTTGGGAAGTTAGCACAACTCTCGCAACTTTAACCGGACAGCAATAGTTTTTATTCCTGTTTCAGGGCTTCTTCGAGCGTGGGGATTGCGGCTTGGTTGAAGACGAAGCGGTCGGTGCCAGGATAGGTCACGCAACGAGCCATTTTCAACACAGGAGTCGCTTGCGGGTCAATGCTGTAAAGCAGCATCCAGTTGCCATGATCCACCGCCACCGGGTTGCACGCTCCGCCACGGGTCCAGGGATTGTGTTGCAGCATGTCGATAGTGTCGTCGGGCAATGCGAAGTGGCTCACGCTGTGGTGCCAGCCCTCGAGCTGCCACTCCACCGGGCGCACGAACACCGACGGATACACCGCCATCACCACGCCATTGCCGCAGTTGGTCACCGCCACGGTGTCTTTGATGTCTTGCGTGGGGAGCCACGCCAGCGGCCCATCCATGAGAAGGCGGGCATACCACGAGCGGGCACGCATCATGATCCACTCGTCGATGTCGATGCCATCCTCGCGCTCCACCACGCAATCGCGGCGGCAAGGTTCCAGATTCATAACTCGCTTGCACAGGGCAAGCATTTCACTCTCGTTGAGATTAAGCATTTGGTTCATTTGATCAGTGTTTTTCATGCCGCAAAATTACACACCCTGCAACCAAGCAACACCATCAACCGAGCAACTCGCCTCATTTTTTTCGAACTTTTTTCTGCAACAAATTCTTTTTATAATCCATAACAAAACACACAAAAGTTTGAAATATTGTTTGTTTTCTTTGAGCTTTTGTGATATATTTGTATATTTGCATAAAATTTTAAATGAAAATAATAACTATGAGTGCAAGAAAGATGTTTTTAATCATAGCATTTGTGCTGGCATCGTGGAGCAGTATCAGTGCACAAACGAGCGATGACAATTACACCCCGTTAGTGCGCGAGGGCAGCGAATGGGTGTATTTTTCAAATGTTTTAGGAGATTATTATAGGCTCTATATAACGGGCGATACCACTGTCAACGGCAATACCTATAAAGTAATTCGCCGTTTTGGTAGTTATCCAGATTATAATGATATCCCCATGACGACCACACATGCCATTATTAGAGAAGAAAATAAGCGTGTTTATGCTAGTCGCGTAGATGGGTGTAGCTACATTAACAATGTTTCGGGAGAATTATATAATTCAGAGACTCAGGAATCTTTGTTATATGACTTTAACAACCTAGAGCAATTCTATCAAGATTGGTATGCGTTTTATGGCAAAAGTTCAGCTGGCAATCAGATAGTTAGCGAAACGACTGATTCTTGTCTGTTGGTTAGCCGTAACTGCTACAAAGTGCGATATGGGGTATTTCACAACGTGATTGAAGGAATAGGGGCATATTATGATAAAGATGGCGATTTGTTGTGTAGGCCTTTTTGTTTCAAAAGTCAAGCATTAGGGTATAAGCTTGTGTCGATGAAGAACGGCGTGGGAGAGTATGAGTATTTTAATAAAGACTTGTATAACAAGATGATGTTGTCGGTACACGATGCAAATAACAACAAAACTGTCGATATAAGCGATGTAAATACTGTTATAGATGCTGTGCTTGGACTGGAAAAACACCCTGAATATTGTTATGTTACAGAGGACAGCGACCTCGATGTAGCAGATGTGAATGCTGTGATTAACTATATATTGAAAAACTAATTGCGAAAATCTAGCTTAATCTGTGTTGTGGTCTATTGAAACACAAAGTAGATTAAACAGATTATCTATGCTTTCTCACGCAGATTACGCAGATTGCGCAGATTATTTATTTTATGATTATTTTCAGTTTATTTCAAGCGTAGCGCCATCACTTATTCAGATCGCCTCAGTAAAAAAAAGGCGCTTCGCTTGAAATTGACCAAAAATCAACTAAAAATTATTCTTCTGTCCTTATGTTCTTTTGTCAAGAGACCACAGCCATGATGCCCACCGACCCTGCAGTCATGGCTCCCTCGGGCGACAAAACCGTCATTTTCTTCTCACCGCAGATGAATGGTGCTAACAAGTGGCTCATTTCGCCCGAAATCACCATCTGCGACAACTTCGTGTGCCGCTTTGCCGCCAAGGCCTATGCCGAGTACCCCGAGAGCATGAGCGTGTGTGTCTTTACCGATGGTGCACAGAACCCCCTCACCGACTCGTGGGACGACGTGGGTTACATCAATCCTGTGAGCTACGGTGCGTGGACCCTCTATGAGACCGACCTCAACAAGTATGCCGGACAGAAGGTGCGCATCGGCATCCACTACACATCGTTTGACGCTTTCTTCTCACAGATCGACAACTTCTATGTGGGCAATCTCGACGACGAGGGCACAACTGTGGATGTGGGCTATGTGAAGCAGTATAACATCAAGTTCAACAACGCCGTGGTGGGTTCCACCACCGAGCCCTTTATCGTGCTCAATGACGTGAAGGCGGGCCAGCACACCGTGGCAATCCAGGCACAATATGAGAGCGGCATGAGCGAGTACACCACTCACCGCTTCAAGATTGACCTCGTGGGCGACGTCAATGGCGACGGAACAGTTGACGCAACCGACCTCAACATACTCTACAACATCATCCTGGGTAAGGTTAATTAAGAGGTTATTGGTTATTGGTTATTGGTTATTGACGATATTAACGATACTACTAATAAAAACAGCCCCACCATGGTGGAGGCTGTTTTTATTAGTATAGCAGCCTTATTATTTGCGCACGGCACGAATGGGCAGTCCGCGCCAACGCTCGATACGATTCACGGCTATGCTTTCGTGAGTGCAACTTAATCTAGTACCGTAAGCGAAGTACGCTAAATATGGGTCGTCTTCATTATTCAATGAACTTGTCCAGTAGTCAACATAGTTCTCATTGTAGAAGTCTTCTTCAGAGCAATAGCCTGCAGCCGACAAGAAGATGAAATTGCCATTACTCTTGCTCCTTATGATATAACCGTTAATGTCTGAGCCTTTATAGTTGGTTGTCCATGTCCATGTGCAATGTTCTCTCAAGTCATTCAATTCCTGACGGGTGGGCATGCGCCATGCCGAGCCCCATGCGGCAGTAGCAGCATCGTCGCTGGCCTCAAGGACTTCCTTGCGGTCGTCTTTATTATATTTATTATACTCACCGTCATCGTTATATTTGTAATTACTAAAACAGAAATCATGATTTCTCTGGTAGTAGCCAGTGGTTTCGCCCCATGCAAAGTATCTGCCGCCTTCTAAGGGGTTGTTTGCTCCCACATTCCATGCTGCCCACATTACACCTCCAGGCAAGTCAAGATCCACCCATTCGCAATTGTCATCTTTGCCGCTGTGGTCTTTTTTCACGACTCTCACCTCGCAAGTGGCTTTCACACCGCTGCCATCGGTTGCCGAGCAGGTGATGGTGGCTGTGCCCACTGCAACGGCATGGATATTGCCATTGGTAACCTTAGCCACGCTCTCGTTGCTGCTTGTCCATGTTATCGTCTTGTTGTCGGCATCGTCGGGAAGAACGGTTGCAGTGAGCTGCTTGTTCTCGTTGATGTCCAGTTCAAGGTTTGTCGCGCTCAACTGAATTGATGTGACTAATTTTGCGTCAGGGCGTTTAATGCTGTAGGCAACGAGCGAACTCTGTCCGTTGGGAGCAACCCACATGCGGCCCTCAACGAGCTTGGCAACCGACATCCACGACACTGGCACCCCGCTGGCGTTCATGAACACGATGCGGCCTTGATAGGGGTAGAACTCATAGGTTGCTGCACCGTCATAGTCGGTCTTGCCATCGTCGGCAAGGCTAAAGTGAGTGTTAACGTTATGCCACCAGATGCCGGCAACGAGAGAATTATCGACGGTGAATGGAGTGTCGTCGCTCAAGTTTGCTTCGGGGCGTGTAGAGGTGTATGCCACAAGAGAATTCTGTCCGTTAGGAGCGACCCACATGTTGCCGTTTGTGAGTTTTATCACCGACATCCACGACACTGTCTTCCCATTGTTATTCATAAACCTGATGCGACCCTGGTAAGGCAGGAACTCGTAGGTTGCTGCACCGTTATAGTCGGTCTTGCCATCAGTCATGAGGCTAAAGTGGTCGGTCTTGTTAAGCCACCAGATGCCGGCAACGAGTGAATTGTCAATGGCAAACGGATTGACACCAGGGTTGATATATTGTTTCTCTTGCTGACCAAGTATAGTGGCCGACGATGCGTTGATGTCAATAACATCCAGCTCGCCGTCATCGTTCATGTCGCCCTTGAGAATCTGGGCACTGGCCGAAAAGGCAAGTAAGCCCCAAGCCATCAATAATATATAACTAATTTTTTTCATCTTTTTCGTTTTTAAAAGCCAATGTTATTTTGTTGAAACTCGCACAGGGCGGACGAGTAGCCCAGCTGCACGTGATGCAGAGACTAGTTTGTAACCGTGATTTTCCTGTACGCGCAGAGAGTAGGCTTGGTCATTTGAATTCAAGTTGAGATCTTTCGACCAGTAATAATTATAACTAACATATTGAGTCCCATTACGTGGAAGGAAAATACTGTTACCATTCTTTTTGCTCGTTATTTTGCAACCACTCACATTATTAAATGTCACAAACTCTAGGGTGGTGTATTCGGTATTTATTAAGTCTTCTATCTCTTGAGCTGTGGGCATGCGCCAGCTTGAGCCCCAGTTGGCAGTCGCTGCATCGTCCTCGGGGTCAAGGGTAGACTTGTTGTCAACATTACCATAACTACCAAAACGCGAATCAGTGCAATATTTGGTCATAGATCTAATATCACTAATATATCGACCAAGACACCATTTGTAGTTCGGTATATTGAACTGGTGATCCTCGTCAATATAGTAGCCCACGATATCGCCCCATGCAAAGGCTTTGCCAAGTTCCTCGGGCTTTTCGGCTCCGATGTTGTAAGCTGCCCACAGCACTCCACCTGGCAAGCCTAAATCCACATATTCAGGTGTGACATCAACCTCGCAGGTGGCTTTCACGCCGCTGCCGTCGTTTGCCGAGCAGGTGATGGTGGCTTTTCCATATCCCACTGCATTGACATTGCCGTCGGTGACCGTGGCAACACTCTCGTTGCTACTTGTCCAGGTGATTGAGTTGTCAAAAGCATAGGTAGGAAGCACAGTGGCAGTAAGTTGCTTGGTCTCGTTGGGTTTCATCTCAAGGTTGGTTGCACTCAACTGAATTTCGGTCACTGGACTGTTTTGTATAGGGGAGTAAGTGACGAGCGGACTCTGTCCGTTGATAGCGCACACCATGCTGCTCTCCTTGAGGTTGATTACCGACATCCTTGACACTGGCTCACCGCTTGCATTAAGGAACACAATGCGTCCCTGATAGGGGTGGAACTCGTAGGTAGCAGCACCAGAATAGTTAGTACTACCATCTTTCCTTAGAATAAGTCGGTGAACCCATATATGAAGCTCGTCCTCTTCGGTGTAATACCAGGATCCAATGACTGGAGTGTTGTCGATGGCAAATGGGTCACCACCTGTTTTGATGAATTTTTTCTCTTGTTGGCCAAGGATAGTGGCTGTTGTGGCGTTGAGGTCAATAACGTCCAGCACGCCGTCATCGTTCATGTCGCCCTTGAGAATTTGGGCGCTGGCTGTGATGGCAAGTAAGCCACATGCCATCGACAATAATAACATTCGTTTCTTCATATTTTGTTTTTTAGTTTTTATAAGTCACATCAAGGTTTCTCAGGAAAGCACCAATAAATATTTTAGCGGCCCCTTGCGACGATGCAAAGTTAGATAAATTTTAATTTATCACGGGGCGTTAGCGTAAAAACGAGGGTCGTTTGAAACAAAAACACATTTTTTGTATAATTTGACCCATTCCTACGGGCAAAATGGGCCACAACGACGGTTTTAGCGTCGTACTTATCACTTTTATCAGTTTTATCGCTTTTATCACTTTTATCATTTTTATCAGTTTTATCAGTTTTATCACTTTTATCACTTTTATCACCTTTATCACCTTTATCACTTTTATCACTTTTATCACTTTTATCACTTTTATCAGTTTTATCACCTTGTGCTGTTTAATGTATAGACTTTGTTGTTTCCATGAATGCAAAAATAATGTGTTGTTTGTTGGGAAACATTATCAACCGAGCAAGTGATTCTGCCGTATGTGCGACCCCTTCGAGGTCGGTTGCTATATGCCTCTTTCCGACGGCCTACGGCCATCGGTTACGATGCAATGTGACGACTTCGTCGTCAACTACCGTCTAGGGAAACCCACTAATCCTTTTTCCGACGGCCTACGGCCATCGGTTACGATGCAATGTGACGACTCCGTCGTCAACTACCGTCTAGGGAAACCCACTAATCCTTCTTCTCTGTGCCTCCGTGCCTCCGTCCAAAATACAACCTAAGAGAAAAGGCGCTGCGCTTGAAATACACTGAAAATAAGCATAAAATATATAAAATCTGTTTTTCAGCGAAGCGGTGTTTTTTGGTTTTGCGAGCAAGCAAGCCCGCAGGGTGATGATTGTTGCGGGATTGGGCGTTGAGAACTTGTTCTCATAAGACCAAGGCCGCAACAAGCATCAGTGGCTCGTAGAGACACATTGCTCGCAAAACGGTTTTTCTTGTTTTTTTTAGCTCCTTTCCTGTAAAAAAACACAGAGAGGAAAAAAAATAATTTCTTTTAATTCTGGATAATTTATTTCAGTAAAAAATTCTCTGTGACCTCTGTGCCTCGGTGGGAGATAGGAAACTCTGCTGATTCCTCATTGCTGTGCGTTGGGATGGGGGGTATATAACGCAAAAAAGAGCCGCTGTTGCGACTCTTCTTTGCGCTTCAAGATGGACTTGAACCAACGACCCCATGATTAACAGTCATGTGCTCTAACCAACTGAGCTATTGAAGCAGAATGTTTGTGATATGTGCGCTTCAAGATGGACTTGAACCAACGACCCCATGATTAACAGTCATGTGCTCTAACCAACTGAGCTATTGAAGCGGGTGCGTTATCGCTTTCGCGAATTGCGGTGCAAATTTACGCCCAAATTTTGAATTGTGCAATAGTTTTCACAAAAATATTTAAAAAAATGTGCTTTTCTGCGTTTTTTTATCCTCAAAATAGTGGTTTTTCACCTTTATGTAGTACTTTCGCAGTTGGAAAAATATTTTATGATGAAAAAAACATATCTCAAAATTGCTGCCGCATCGCTGCTGGCGGCACTTGTCGTGCCCGCTGCTATGGGCGACAGCAACGACGCTAACAGCGCATCGGTGGCGAGAAACCTCGACATCTTCAATAATATATACAAGGAGCTGACCACCTTCTATGTCGATACTATCGATGCCAAGAAGTCGATTGAGACGGCTATCAATGCCATGCTCGACGACATCGACCCTTACACCGAGTACATTCCCGCCAGCGAGCAGGACGAGTTCAGGGTGCTTGCCACCGGCGAGTATGGCGGCATAGGGTCTTACATCATGAACCGCACCGGCGACAAGAAGGGGGTATATATCTCTAGCCCCTACAAGGGCAGCCCCGCTGCCAAGGCCGGACTGCGCCCGGGCGACCGCATCATCATGATAGACGGTGACAGCGTGGTCAACTGGTCGAGCGACAGCGTGAGCTCGCACCTCAAGGGACAGCCCAACACCCATGTGCACCTCAAGGTGGAACGCCAGTGGACGCAAGACAGCATAATCGACTTCGACATCACCCGCGAGACCATCAAGGTGGATCCCGTGCCCTACCATGGCGTGGCACGAGGCTGCATGGGATATATCAGCCTTACCACGTTCAACGAGCAGTCGGCCCAGCAGGTCAAGGACGCTGTGGTTGAGCTCAAGCAGAACCCCGACGTCAAGTTCCTGGTGCTCGACCTGCGCGGCAATGGCGGCGGACTCATGGAGAGTGCCATCCAGATTGTGGGGCATTTCGTTCCCAAGGGCACACAGGTGCTCGTGACCCGCGGCCGCGACAAGCAGAGCGAGAAGACATACAAGACCACAGCCGACCCCGTCGATACAACCACTCCGCTGGTTGTGCTGGTGGACGGCAGCAGCGCATCGTCGAGCGAGATAACCGCGGGCGCGCTGCAAGACCTCGACCGTGCGGTTATCGTGGGCTCGCGCTCATTCGGCAAGGGACTGGTGCAGAGCACACGTCCGCTTCCTTTCGACGGCCTGCTCAAGGTGACCGTGGCAAAGTATTATATCCCCAGCGGACGACTCATCCAGGAAGTGGACTACTCGCACCGCAACCCCGACGGCACATTCCAGCGCAAGCCCGACTCGCTGGCCAACGTGTTTCACACTGCCAACGGACGTGAGGTGCGCGACGGCGGAGGCATCACCCCCGACATCAAGGTTGAATATCCCGAAATCAACCGCCTGGTTTACAATATCGTGCGCGACCACTGGGCTTTTGACTTCGCTACCAAGTATGCCGCCGAGCACCCATCTATACCCTCTCCCGCAAAGTTTGAGGTAACTGATGAGATTTTCAATGAGTTCAAGGCGTTTATCAACCCCGATAAGTTTGAATACGACAAGGTGTGCGAAGCCGGCCTCAAAGCCCTCAAGGATGTTGCCAAAGCCGAGGGCTACATGAACGACTCCACCAGCATCGAGTTTGAGCGCCTGGAGAAACTGCTCAAGCACGACCTGTCGCACGACCTCGACACTCACCGCAGCGAGATCGCCAAGCACCTTGCGCAGGAGATACTTGACCGCTACTATTTCCAGCAGGGACAACTCGAGTACATGGTGCGCAAGGACGAGGCCATCGACCGCACTCTCGAGATGTTTGCCAAGCCTGGCGAGTATGAGCGCATCCTGGGCAAGCCCGTCACCGAGGGCAAACCCGCCAAGAGCAACAAGAAGAAACGCTAAAGACTCAAAACTTTAACCATGCAGCAGAAAAAAGAAAATATTTTTTCATATTCAAATGGCTCACGCCAAGAAAATAGTTCGCCTGGCGAATAAAATGATATTTCCTCTTGTTAGGGTAATGTTATTTTGCGGGCTGAACCCGCTTATTTTCTTGCAAAGCATAAACTTATAAAAAATATTTTCTTTGGTCAACATGTTGGCGCTGCAAGCTATCGACTAAATAGATAAAACCTCATCCTCATGGACATAACCCAACTGTGCAACTCGTTCAACAGCGACGCACGCCTGTCGGCCGTCAAGCTGATGATTGCCGACAAGCACACTCGCATGATGAGCGTCAACGGACTTGCCGGCTCGTCGGCAGCAATGCTTTTCGCCCGTCTGCCCAGGCTCAAAAGCCCCTACCTCATCATTGCCAACGACATGGACGAGGCAGGCTACATCTATAACGACCTGTGCCAGATTGCCGGCGGCGACGCAGCCCTCATCTTCCCCTCGGGCTACAAGCGAGACATCAAGTATGGACGCGTGGACGCGCCCAACGAGATACTGCGCACCGAGGTGCTCAACCGCTGGCGTTCAAGCAAGGAGCTCAGGTGGGTGGTGTCTTATCCCGAGGCTCTTGCCGAGAAAGTGGCGTCGGCACAAGAGGTGGAGCAGTCCACCATCACCCTCACGGTGGATGAGAGCGTGGATCTCACGCAGGTCACCGGCAAGCTCATGGAGTTCGGTTTCTCGCGTGTGGACTATGTGTATGAGCCTGGGCAATTCTCGGTGCGCGGTTCTATCCTCGACGTGTTCTCCTACTCCAACGAGCGACCTTATCGCGTGGATTTCTTCGGCGACGACATCGACAGCATACGCATCTTCAACGTGGAGACACAGCTCAGCGAGGAGAAGGTGAGCCAGGTGCACATCGTCAACAACGTGAACAACGCCAGCAAGGCATGCACCTCGCTGCTCGACTATGTGGGCAGCGACACCATGCTTCTGTGCCGCGACGCCGCTTGGCTGTGCGACAGGGTGAAGTCAATAGGCCAGGAAACGTTCTCTAACAGCGCCGTGATGGCCAACGAGGGCGACATGACTGCGCTCGACAACGTGGTCGATGCCGAGGCGTTCATGCGTTCGCTGGCAGCGATGCGCCGCATCGATTTCCCTGCCGGCGAGCCCCAGGCCAGCTATGACGCCAGCATGACGCTGCACTGCAAGCCGCAGGGCATATATCACAAGAACTTCGACCTCATCAGTGACTCGTTCAAGGACTTCCTGGCACGAGGCTACAAGATCTTCATCCTGAGCGACAGCGAGAAGCAAATAGCCCGCCTGCGCGTCATCTTTGAGGACCGCAAGGACGACATCGTGTTTGATCCCGTGCTGCGGGCGCTGCACGAGGGGTTTGTTGACGACGACCTCAAGATGTGCGTCTTCACCGACCATCAGATCTTTGACCGTTTCCACAAATACAGCCTTAAAAGCGACCGCGCACGCAGCGGCAAACTCGCCCTCTCGCTCAAGGAGCTCAACCAGATTGAGGTGGGAGACTACATCGTGCACGAGGACCACGGCGTGGGCAAGTTCGGCGGCCTGCTGCGCACGGCAGTCAACGGCAAGATGCAGGAGATGATCAAACTCACCTACCAGGGCGGCAGCATGATTTTTGTCTCAATTCACTCGCTGCACAAACTCTCTAAATACCGCGGCAAGGAAGGACTGGAGCCCCGGCTCAACAAACTAGGCTCAGGCGCCTGGAACAAGATGAAGTCCCGCACCAAGAGCAAACTCAAGGACATTGCACGCGACCTCATCAAGCTCTACGCCCAGCGACGCAAGGAAGAGGGATTCTCCTTCTCGCCCGACAGCTACCTGCAACAGGAACTTGAGGCATCGTTCATCTATGAGGACACCCCCGACCAGCTCAAAGCCACCATCGCTGTCAAGGCCGACATGGAAAGCGCCAAGCCCATGGATCGACTGGTGTGCGGCGACGTGGGATTTGGAAAGACCGAGGTTGCCATACGCGCCGCGTTCAAGGCCGCTACCGACGGCAAGCAGACTGCCGTCCTCGTGCCCACCACGGTGCTTGCGTTCCAGCACTACAACACCTTCAAGGACCGACTCAAGGACTTCCCGGTGCGTGTCGATTACCTGAGCCGGGCACGCAAGCCCAAGGAGGTGAAGCAACTGCTCGCCGACCTAGCCGAGGGAAAGATTGACATCATCATAGGCACCCACAAACTCATAGGCAAGACTGTGAAATTCAAGGACCTGGGGCTGCTCGTCATCGACGAGGAACAGAAGTTTGGCGTTGCCACCAAGGAGAAGCTCAAGCAACTCAAGGTGAACGTCGATACCCTCACCATGAGCGCCACCCCCATACCCCGCACCTTGCAATTCTCGCTCATGGGCGCGCGCGACTTGAGTGCCATCAACACCCCGCCAGCCAACCGTTACCCCATCCTCACGACTCTGGGCACGCTCAGCGACGAGGTTCTGGCCGAGGCCATCAACTTCGAGCTCTCGCGCAACGGGCAGGTATTCATCGTGAACAACCGCATCGAGCAACTATATAACCTGCAGAACATGGTGAGCCGCGTGGTGCCCGACGCACGCACAGTGGTGGGCCACGGGCAGATGGATCCCGAGAAACTGGAACAAATCATTCTCGACTTTGCCAACCACGACTACGATGTGCTCATCGCCACCACCATCATCGAGAGCGGCATCGACATGCCCAACGTGAACACCATCATGATCAACAATGCCCAGGGATTCGGCTTGAGCGAGCTGCACCAGCTGCGCGGACGCGTGGGACGCAGCAACCGCAAGGCGTTCTGCTACCTGCTGGTTCCGCCCAGCAAGCCCCTCACGCCCGTGGCACGTCGCCGCCTGCAAGCCATAGAGAGCTTCAGCGACCTGGGGGCAGGCATACACATCGCCATGCAGGACCTCGACATACGTGGCGCTGGTAACCTGCTGGGCGCCGAGCAGAGCGGTTTTATCGCCGACCTGGGTTATGAGACCTATCAGAAGGTGCTCGCCGAGGCTGTGCTCGAACTCAAGACCGAGGAGTTTGCCGACGTCTTTGCCGAGGAACACGAGAACCCCGCTGCCGACGAGGCCGACTACGTGAGCGACTGCGCCATCGACACCGACCTCGAGCTCATGTTCCCCGCCACCTACGTGCCGCAAGAGAGCGAACGCATCAACCTCTACCGCGAACTCGACGCCATGGAGACCGACCAGCAAGTCGAGGAATTTGAAGCACGTCTGCGTGACCGCTTCGGTCAGATTCCCGCCATGTCGGCCGAGCTGATTCGCATCGTGCCGCTACGACGCACGGCACGACGCCTGGGCATCGAGAAGATAGTGCTCAAAGGGGGCGACATGCACGTCTATTTCGTGGGTGCCGAGAACGCCGCCTACTACCAGTCGCCCGCCTTCGGACGCATGATCAAGTATCTGCAGGACAACCCGCTGCGCTGCGAGATACGCGAGCCCAACGGCCGACGCAAGTTCATCATCAAGCAAGTGACCACCGTCACCCAAGCCCTCGACATCTTCACCACCATCCACACAACCAACTTATAGCGGCCTGATTATGGTCTCAAGCAGCCGATAGGGACTACATACACGCCGTCTTGCAAAACTGCTAAAAGTTAATAACATACACAAGAAAAAAGAAACCTTTTCGGTTGTTTGTAGCCATTTTGTTCGGTTGTTTGTAGCTATTTTGTTCGGTTATTTGGGTTTTTTGCGTTCGAACTAGAAAAGCAATTTTAATTCAACTTTAGCATTTGGAACCATTTGGGTTTCACCTATTTGCTCCGATTAGTAACTATTCAGCAATGGAACTCCCCGCGCGGATTTCACTGAACTCACTGATTTTTTCATTGAAAATATATTAACAATTAGAGGCTGGAAGCCGACACGCACAAAGCTTGCTTTGGGCACATATCCCCCACCGAAGGGAGTGACACGCCTGCCGGTGGGGGTGTGAAGTGTGACAAAACGCGCGGTTGAAGACCGCTACCTCGAAACGTGCAAGGTTGCGGTCTTCAACCGCAGTATAGTGTATCGCGTTTACCCTGCCCTGCCTTCGCTTGCGCTCAGTTAGGACAGGGTTATGTGCAGAACTGCGTTCTGCGTGTCGGC
>NZ_JAZLLZ010000027.1:0-2746 GCF_045598405.1 Sodaliphilus sp. | reverse complement strand
ACTTTTTTATTGTCCTATTGCGCCTTCTTTCCAAAAAACGTGCAAATTTATGAATAACATTTTAATTAACATGAATAATTTAACATTTTTAATACTCGGGTTAACAAAAATTACCGAAACCAGTAGCTTGACCCCTCGGGGGAACCCTGACCTCTCGGGGAACTCGGGGAACTCGGGGAACTCGGGGATATTATTTTGACTGAAAGAAATTAAAATAATTAGAATAATTTCATTTTCTTTTGTTTTCCTGTCAAAAAATAAATCAAGCAGATGGCGCTGCGCTTGAAATATACTGAAAATAAGCTGAAAATATACAATCTGCGCAATCTGCGTTATCCGCGAGAGAAAAATTTCCCCGAGTTCCCCGAGTTCCCCGAGAGGTTTGAGTTCCCCGAGAGGGAGAGAGTTTGCACGGGTGTGGAATTTTTTGTAATTTAGCGGTGTGAATTTTCAAGACACGTGTATGAAAAAAAATATAGTCACCTGTGGCGATTGGTGGATATATGCCATTGCGGCATTGGCGTCGGTGTGGTTCATCGTGTTTGGACCCATTTGCCAGTCGGCCGACTCGGCGTCGTATGTGTCGGCGTGGACCGAGAGCGTGTCTCATGGTCACATTGATATATACAGGACCCCTGCCTATCCGCTGTACCTGGGCATGGCGTTGGGGGTGAGCGAATCCAGCGGCCTCCTGCTGGCAGTGGCGGGGCAACACATCGTGTTCCTGGTGTCGCTCTATTACTTGAAGAAAATGCTGCTGGCGTTTACCCGCAGCCGTGGCATCGCATGTGCCGCCGTGCTGATGTATGTGCTGGCAGTGATAAAGTGGAACAATTACATTCTCACCGAGTCGCTGTCAATCTCGGGAATGGTTTTCCTGTTTTACTGGCTGCTGACTTACTGGCGCGAGGGCGGCAGGCTAGCCGTGGCCATGAGTGCGGTGTGGCTGGTGGTGCTGCTGATGCTGCGCCCGTCGTTTGTGTACTTGCTGCCGGTGTGTGCTCTTGCCTGGGGGCTGTTCTGCCGCCGGCATGGCCGACACGCGCTGCTGGGCATTGCGGCGGTGGCTGTGGCGGGAGTGATCGAAGCGGGATATTGCAAGTGCTATGAGGCACGTTACGGCATGTTCACCCCCACGGGCGTCACCTCAATCAACAATTTCCAGATAGCAGTGCTGGAAGGAGCGGTCAGCCCTGATTATACCCACGAGCCCCAGGTGAAGGAATACCTGGACAGCCTGCCCAACTTTTACCGAAAGACCATGCAAGACTACAAGGCCTATTATCTCGAGCATCCGTCGCCTGCGGCATTGACTCACCAGGAGGAGGCAAGGATAGTGTCGCGGTCGAGAAGCGACCAGCCCGGCAAGTGGGTGCTGGCGTGCTGGCATCACCTGTTTGACTCGCGGTCGATGATGTTTCCCGAGCCACCGCAGGCGCTGGCCGTGGTGTTTTCGATGCTTCCCCTGACGATGAGCGCTGCCTATGTGCTGCTGCTGGTCTATATGGCGCTGTGCTGCTACTGGATGCTCTGGAAGAGAAGGCTACCGGTGATGAGCATAGTGATGTGGGCTGCTGTGGCGGGCAATGTGGCGACGATACTGATAGGAGCCCAAGCCGAGTGGCCGCGGCTGCTGTCGCCAGCGATACCGTTGCTCACAGTCATGTGCGTGCAGCTGCTGGGCTTCATCAACCCCAAAGCCATCGCCAGCTACAACGAATGACCCTCACCTCTCGGGGAACCCGGGGAACTCGGGGAAGTTTTCTCTCGCAGATTGCGCAGATTTATGCCTCTCGGGGAACCCGGGGAACTCGGGGAAGTTTTTCGTTTAGAGGCTCTTTGACTGAAAGAAATTATAAGAAATTAAAAGAAATTTTTGTTGCAAGTTTTTTTTAAGACTGAAAGAACAGAAATTAAAAATTTTGAATAATTTCGGATAATTTCTTTCAGTTTTCACTCTCGGGGAACCCGGGGAACTCGGGGATTTTTTCTCTCGCAGATTGCGCAGATTACGCAGATTTCTACATCCAGAAATTAAAGTAATTGGAATAATTACATTTTCTTTTGGCCTTCTGTCAAAAAATAAATCACGCAGATGGCGCTACGCTTGAAATTCTCTAAAATCAACCTGAAATTTTATCGCTCTGTCATCGTAGCGAAGCGCATCGTCATCGTAGCAAAGTGGTGGCAACTCTTTTGCCCTTGCAAGCATTTTGGTTATAATTCTTTGATTTCTTCAATAGGCAGACCTGTCATGGATGAAAGAGTCTCGATTGAGAAACCTGCACTTTTCAATGCTTTGGCAGTAAGCAGTAGAGCATTCTTCTGTTCGGCAATCTGGTTGCTCTGCTCGGCGATCTGGTTGCTCTGCTCGGCGATCATTGAATCCTGCTCTTTGATTTTCTCATCGCGCATCATGATGGCTGTGTCACGATTCTCTATCGCCTGGAAATATTCCTCCTCCACGTTCATGTCTTGACGCACCTTGGCGTCGGAGGCAGCTGAAAGAAGTCGTGTGAGGATGCGATTCATTTCCTCATCGCCTGCATAAGTTGTCTCGTCAAGATTCAACACCTTACGATTCTTTTTGTCTTTGCGGGTCTGGTCAAACACACTCAAAACTTGCTCCAACCTATTGTTGACATGACCGCGCAGCAATGGTATCTGGACGATAATGCTATCATGCACAAGGCTTTCAACAAATGGGTCGGGGATGCCCTTTGTAACCTCCTGGCCATTGTAGTCA
>NZ_JAZLLZ010000026.1:0-6177 GCF_045598405.1 Sodaliphilus sp. | reverse complement strand
TCCCCCACCGCCACTGCGTTCGGCGGTGGGGGTTATTCAGGTATTGTCCTTCCGGACAAGAAATTAGTAACAATTATTAAAAGCCAAAGTTGAAAAACAAAGCAGATTACACAGAAAAGAATTTATTCTAATTATTTTAATTTCTTTCAGTTATATAAAAAATCTGCGCTATCTGCGTAATCTGCGTGAGAAAAACGAGAGAAAAACCTCCCCGAGTTCCCCGAGATCCCCGAGAGACAAAAAAATCCGCGCTATCTGCGTAATCTGCGTGAGAAAAACAAGAGAAAAACACCACTTATGTAATCGTTTACATAAATTTAACAATGTTAAAAAGGGAATAATTAATACTCAATTTGGACAAAAATTAGTAAATTTGCCACGCTTTGCATTATTGTACAAAACTTTAAAAACTATAAACAATTAAACTAATTATTTACAATGCATTACTACAGTTTTAAATCCCGCTACTTGCGGGTAATG
This sequence comes from Sodaliphilus sp., assembly GCF_045598405.1. Taxonomy (NCBI): domain Bacteria; kingdom Pseudomonadati; phylum Bacteroidota; class Bacteroidia; order Bacteroidales; family Muribaculaceae; genus Sodaliphilus; species Sodaliphilus sp. The sequence goes on along the minus strand of NZ_JAZLLZ010000026.1, from coordinate 5,697 downwards.
CTCCTGTCGTTAGTGTTCTTGTTGACCGCCGGACAAGCCTCGGCTAGATACATCTACTTTAAGAACGAAACATCTACCACATGGAGCCAAATTAATGCTTACCTATGGCAAGGCGATGGAGGTTCCTCTTCATGGCCTGGAGGAGTAATGGAAAGCATAGGAGATTCTTGGTACCGCATCGAAGCCGGTTCATGTCAAATGGTTATTTTCAATGACAACGGAACTAACGATGGCGATAAGAGAACTAACGATGTTTCTATCCCAGATGGGAAGAATGCTTTCTATTTTAAAGGAAAGGACTACAACGCTGATCGAGGCGATTGGGGCATTTACGTTGAAACAACTTGGACTATCGTCGGTGTAGCAGCTATCATTAATGGCAATGAGTGGACCACTGACACTGAAGCCAACGACATGGTTAAAGGAGCAGACGGTAAATACACTCTCATCGTTGAGAAAACAAACCTTGCTGCCGGAAACTATGATTATAAGGTAGCAAAGAACCATTCATGGGATGGGTCTTACCCCGCTTCAGGAAACCAAACTCTGACCATCTCTGAAGCAGGTGACTATACTATTGTTTACACTTACGATGGTGAATCTTCTCTGACCGCTACAGCTACTAAGAAAGTTACTAAGGTAGAGACTCCAACCTTCAGCGTTGCAGGTGGTACTTACCACGCTGCACAGAGTGTTGAAATCGCTTGTGCTACCGACGGTGCTACAATCTATTACACTACCGATGGCAACAATCCCACAACAAGTAGCACTCAATATACAGGTGCAATTGCTGTGAATGCAACTACCACCCTCAAAGCTATCGCTGCAAAGGATGGCATGACTGCTAGTGACGTAGCCTCGGCTACCTACACTATCGAACTTCCCCAGACTGGTCGCCTTTATATTAAGGTGGGCGACGGTGCTTACACCGAGATGGATGCCAGCGACGGCAACTTCACTTGGCAAGGCGACATCAACAATGAACAAATAATCAAGTTCTCTTCAAATGGAACTGATGACGAAGCATTCCACTTTGCTTCAACAACTGCTTACGATTATGAAGTCAATGCAAGTTTTTATAGCAACAACGAGGTTGCATTTGGCGCAGGCAATGACTACATCATGAAGTGGGGCAACGGCAACTACACAATCACCGTTCCAGCTGACTACAGCAACGTGACATTCGTTCAGAACTCAGTTGAAAAGACCTATACCATCTACTACAAGGGCAACTATCGCAATGCTTACATTTGGATAGATAGCTCACAGGAATGGAAAGAACCTTGGCCTGGCGAAGCGATGACCCAAGATGGTGACTGGTACAAGATTGTCCTCAAAGACGAAGACAAGGACAAAGGTTACAACCGCATTATCTTCAATAATAATGATAATGAAAAGACTGGCAACCTCACTATCCCCGAGTCATTGTGGGAAACTGGTGAGGCTCGCTACGACACCGACCATTGGGTAATTAACCCCAACACCGGCGTGCTTTATGTTAAGTTTGGAGAAGATGGAACTTATACATTAATGAGCAAGGACACCGATGGCAACTTCACTTGGACCGGCGACATCAACAACGATGTTGTAATCAAGTTCCGTAGCAAGGATAACAGCGACGATAATTATCACCTGCATCCCAGCGGCAGCGGAGATTACTGGGTAAATGAAACTAATCATAACGACGATCTCACATTTGGTGCTGGCTCTAACTACCTCATGAAGTGGGGCAATGGCAACTACACAATCACTGTTCCTGCCGACTACAGCATGGTATCATTTACCAAGAATGCTGGCTATATAGAGAACGGTATTCCCGTCTATCCTATCGGTGTGCAGAGTGAGACTGAGTTGAAGAAATATGACTTCGAAAACAATCCCGCAATCTATCTGCAGTGCAAGGTGCTCAACGACGAGCGCGTTTCTCCCGAGTGGCAGATGATTAAGGGCGATGATGGCAAGTATCACCTCAATGGCTTTGCAATGCGTGGTACTACGTGCCGCGATGCGGATGGTGATAAAGATATTGAAGCACTCGCCTTCGTGCGCGTCTATGATGCTGATGGCACTCACACCGCTGGCAGCTTCAAGCTCGACAAGAGTGCTTACCTGACTAATGGTGAACTCTACAATGCAACATTTGACCCCGAGACAAATACCCTCAGCCTCACCGAGGACGAGACTGCACAAGGTCACATGCCCTTCATTTCACTCGTTGGTAATGAGATGAAGCAAGACCAGAACTACACAACACCTCGCAACAGCCGCACCGACAGCGCTTGGCAAGAGGCTTGGATTCAGTATGACGAGAATGGTAATATTCTCAAAGACCGTGAGGACAACGTGATGTATAGCACCATGTGGCCTCCCAAGAATCCTATTTACTTCACTGCAAACATCGGTGGCGAGCGCCTCTACTCTTCAGAGCAGATGACATTCAAGGTAGACAACAACTTCACTGCTAAAACCGGTGCTGAGTGGAAAGAGCAACTCACAGGTGATGAGTATACAGGTCTTGTTCTTGACGACAACACAAACTACGTGCGCTACGTCGTACCCGATATTTGGTTCGTAGGCCAAGCTAAAATTTGGACTGGCTGGGGCGGACAAACAACATATAGCTACGGTAATCCCATTGCACAATGGAGTAACCACGCTAACTGGGGTTACATGAACAACAAGGAAGTAGGTACTCCAATTGATGCCGAAACGACCTACGGCGTAAGCACTAATGATAACGCTAATGGTAACTTCAGGTTTGACAATCCCACCTACTTCAAGACTATCGAGTTCTACTTGAATGAAAATGACCGCAACCAGAGCAAGATTTACACCACTCTCGCATTTGGTAACGCACAGATTGAGGCCCAGAGCCACAAGCAAGGCGACACCTACGACCGCGGTATGTATAAGCCTTCAGTAACTATTCCCGAAGGTAATGAAGTATTGAGCTACATCATCCGTTGCTATGACGCTACTACTAATCAACTCGTGACTCTCAATGACGGTATCGTTGCTCAAGGCAAGGGCGACCCCACAAAGGGTGAATTCCAACTTGACATCGAGGGTCTTGCCGAGGGTAAGTACTACTATGAGATGGAAGTAGTGTTCAACAACAGCGGCGTTGAGCGCACTGCTACAGTGAAGTCTAACCCCTTCACTATCTACTTCCCTGGTGTTTACACTACCGAGACTCAGTCTTATCAGCTCCTCAAGCTCGCATCTGAGATGAACGGCTACAACTACCTCACCGTGGCTCAGGACACCGAGAAGGGCGCTATCTACGCTGCCAACCTCGATGCTTACAGCAAGGTAACCGCAGTTGCGGCAATCACCAGCGAGCAACGTGCTGCTGCTGTTGCACAGTATGAAAACCGCGACAACCTCTACACCGACCGCGTGCTCGTGATTGCTCCTGTGCCCGCACAGTTCAAGCTCGATGCCGAGAAGTCAAGCGCTGAAATGACTATCGTGAACTACTCTCTCGATGAAAATGCCAATGAGGTTGTTAATCCTCAGACCGACGGCTCAATGGCTTACGTAATCCAGCAGGGCCACATGGGCAATGTCAACCACAAGGCTGTAATGAACTATACAACTACCGTAGATGAAACTGTCACTCCCAAGCAAACAATGGGTAAGGAAGTGTCAACCTACATGGTTCGTCCTAACCCCGTGGCAGGTGATGCTCAGGTAAGTGTTGTTCGAAAAGTGAATGGCACAACTCTTGGAGATAAGTCAGTTTCTTACTACAAGGTTAACGCAAGCAAGTCGTTCATGGATCCCAACACAATGAGTGTCGATGTTGAATATAGCATTGCAGGCAATACTTATCATGTGACTGGCGGCCGCGCTGAGCGTGGCATTGCAATGACCAACCTTGATCCTGCGGCTACTAGCCAAACAACAGTTGTAGTTAAGTATCGTGATGCACAGAACAACTACACTCTCGAGGCCAACAAGTTCGCTCCCGTGGAAATCACTAGCAGCGAGGTAGCTATCAAGGAAGGTGACCGCGCAATTACAGACGCAGCTATCACCTATGCTCCCCCTTACAGCACCAAGTGGGGCAAGCTGGTTTCAGCAATCACTACTTTTGGCTTCAGCGAAACAACTGCTGAAAAGATTGGTGACACTGATCTCGCAGTTGAGCTCTATGAGCCCGAGGTTTATGTAAACGGTGGCGAGACTGCTTACGGTTTCTACACATCTGACAACGATTCTAGGTCAACTACTCCTAAGGCTTATTTCACAGCTGACGAACTCGGAGAGATGAACGCAAGCGATCCCGAAGCAATCCAGTATTACTTTGACAATGGCATTGGTAAGGATGACAATCAAACAATCGAGACAGTTAAAGTCACTATTGCTCCTGTTTATCCCATCCTTGTTGATCCCACAGTGAAAGTGACAGGATTTGATGCTCCCAGTCACGCTCCCGCTCTCAAGGCTGAAAGTGATGACCTCGCTAAGCTCCAGAACCTGTATGGCAAGGCAGCCGAGAAGGAAATCAACACTAGCAACGATGGCATCGTTACTGGTATCAACGACATCGCAAGCAAGGAAGTACAGAGCGTACGCTTCGTGAACGTTGCCGGCCAGATGAGCGACAAGCCCTTCGAGGGCGTGAACATCGTAGTGACCAAGTACACCGATGGCTCAACCCAGGCAGTGAAAATGGTTAAATAATCAGCAACCATTAAAACCCTCTATAACGATGGGGCTGTGTCAACCACGACACAGCCCCATCTTTTATTCTCTCGCACAGATTACGAAAGCAGAATTTTATGCCTCTCGGGGATTTTTTCTCTCGCAGATTACGCAGATAGCGCAGATATTTTGTCTCTCGGGGATATCGGGGAACTCGGGGAGGTTTTTCTCTCGTTATTCTCACGCAGATAACGCAGATAGCGCAGATTTTATATTATAACTGAAAGAAATTAAAATAATTAGAATAAATTCTTTTCTGTGTAATCTGCTTTGTTTTTCAACTTTGGCTTTTACAATAATTGTTACTAATTTCTTGTCCGGAAGGACAATACCTGAATAACCCCCACCGCCGAACGCAGTGGCGGTGGGGGAATAGTGTCAACAGGCGTGTGCGTCCAGCAGGACGCTAATCGGGCAACATTTGCATCCATTTCTTGCACACACCAAAATATTAATCTAATTTTGCAAGAAAAGATCATGAGTCGCTATTGTTTTTTATACCACATTGTGTTCCGCACCAAGGGCAGTATGCTCACCATAGATGAAAGGCACGAGAAAGAGCTCTATGGCTACATCCACCAGTTTTGCAACAACAAGCAAAGCAAACTGTACCGTATAGGTGGCATGCCAGACCATATTCACATGCTGGTATCAATCCATCCCAGCATTGCAGTAGCAACATTTGTCCAAATATTAAAGACAGAAACAAGCAAATGGCTGAAGGAATCACCATCTTTTCCCATTTTTTGCGGATGGGCCGAAGGGTATGCTGCCTTCACTTATGCTTATCGAGACTTTGACAAGGTGAAAGGCTACATCATGCGTCAGAAGGAACATCACCACTCCTTTACTCTTGCCCAAGAATATAACGACCTGCTGGCAGAGTTTCAAGTAAACCCATCTGACGACTATTTTTTGCGTGATTGATACCCGATTAGCGTCCTGCTGGACGCATTTCTTCGGGATTGCTATACCCCCACCGCCACT